>CAZWAR010000019.1:15232-33119 GCA_964631965.1 uncultured Gaiellales bacterium | reverse complement strand
AGCGGCCAGCAAAGCCTCATCCCAGGATGCCTCGGTTCCGCCGACCTGGGGAGCGGTGATACGGTCGACCGCTTCGCCATACCCGAGAGCGAACCGGCCCTTGACGCACAGGTTGCCGCCGTTCAGGCCCTTCTCCTCCTCGGAGGACACACCCACCACGTTGTCGCGGAACGTGTGCACCAGCAGGCGGCACCCGTCGGCGCAGTAAGAGCAGGTGGTGGCGGTCTGAGTAGTCTGCCAGGCACGGGCGCCGTGCGGCGTCCGTTGGGTCGCGATGGCGCCCACAGGGCAGGTGCTCACGCACTGGCCGCACGACACACACCCTACCTCTCGGAGCGGGAGACGGTACGGTGTGTCGACTTCGCTGTCGTAGCCCCGATTGAGGTAGCCCCAGCACCCGATGGACATGACTTCCCGGCAGATGCGCACGCACCGGCCGCAAAGGATGCAGCGCGAGCCATAGTGGGCGACGTTCGGGTGGTCCCCCGGCCCCTGCTGAGACGGGGGGCGCCATCCCCACGGCACCATGTCGACCAGATACTCGTATGCGTAGTCCTGTAGCTTGCACTCGCCGGCGGCCTCGCAGACCGGGCAGTCGAGCGGGTGGTTGGTGAGCAGCAGTTCGAGGACGAACTTCCGCAGCTTGGCGATCTTCTCCGTATGGGTCTGCACCTCCATGCCCGCGGTGACCTTGGTTCCGCACGCGGCCATGGGCCCACGAGCGCCTTCGACTTCGACCAGACACATACGACATGCCCCGTACGCCTCCAGGCGGCTGTCGAAGCATAGCGTGGGAATGTCCACGTCATTGGCCCGCGCCACCTGCAGGATGGTCTGCCCCGGCTGGGCTTGGACCTCGCGGCCGTTGAGGGTCAGGGTGATCATTTCCTGGCCGTTGGAACCACCGGGCGACATCAGGACCTCCTCACGGCGTCGAACCGACACTTCTCGAAGCAGGCACCACACTTGATGCACAACGATTGATCGATGACATGGACTTCCTTGCGTTCCCCGGAGATGGCAGCCACCGGGCAGGCCCGGACGCAGGCCCGACACCCTGTGCAGTTCTCCGGATCGATGGAATAGGTGGTGAGGGCCGGGCAGGCCCCCGCACGGCATTTCTTCTCCACCACGTGCTCGACGAACTCGTCTTCAAAGTACTGCAGAGCGGTGAGCACCGGGTTGGGGGCGGTGCCGCCGAGAGCGCACAGGGAACCTATCTTCACCTGCGAGGCGATGTCCTTGAGAAACTCGATGTCGCTCAGCGTGCCCTTGCCTTGACAGATCTTGTCGAGGATCTCAAGCATCCGCTTGGTGCCGATACGGCAGGGCGGGCACTTGCCGCAGCTCTCCTGTTGCGTGAAGCTCAGGAAGTAGCGGGCGGTGTCGACGATGCAGTTGTCTTCGTCGATAACGATCATCCCGCCCGAGCCGACGATGGCCCCGGTCTGGTTGATGGTCTCGTAATCCACGGGCAGATCGAGGAGCGATTCGGGCAGACAGCCGCCCGAAGGCCCTCCCATCTGCACGGCCTTGAAGTTCTTGTTCTTCTTGATGCCCCCGCCGATGGTGAAGATGACGTCTCGCAACGGCATCCCCATGGGGACCTCGGCCAGTCCGGTACGGTTCACCTTGCCGGCCAGGGCGAAGACCTTCGTCCCCTTGGACTTCTCATAGCCGCGCGCCGCAAACGCCTCCGCTCCGTTCAGGATGATCCAAGGGACCACGGCAAGGGTCTCCACGTTGTTGATGTTCGTCGGCCGGCCCCACAGCCCGGACTCCGCCGGGAACGGGGGGCGCAGCCGGGGCATCCCACGGTCTCCCTCGATGGACTGCATCAACGCCGTCTCTTCACCGCACACGAACGCCCCGGCGCCCTCCTTGAGCCTGAGGTGGAAAGAGAAATCGGAGCCCATGATGTTGTCGCCGATAAGACCCCGCTCCTCCGCCGCCTTCATGGCGATCTTCAGACGGCGTATGGCCAGGGGATACTCGGCGCGCACGTAGACATAACCGACGGAGGCTCCGATGGCGTAGGCGCCGATCGCCATCCCCTCGAACACGGCATGCGGGTCGCCTTCGAGAACCGAGCAGTCCATGAAGGCGCCTGGGTCCCCCTCGTCGCCGTTGCAGATGAAGTACTTCTGGCCGTCAGGAGAATCGTTCTGGGCTGCGAACCTCCATTTGAGCCCCGTAGGGAAGCCGGCGCCCCCCCGCCCCCGCAGGCCCGAGGCCAGTATCTCCTCGCGCACCTGTTCGGGGGTCATGCTGGCTAGCACCTTATAGAGGGCCTGATACCCATCGGCTTCCAGGTAGTCCTCGATCTCCTCCGGATCGATGATTCCTACGTGCCGCAGGACCAGCTTCTCCTGGGGCTCGAAGAAGGCGTCGTACTCGGTGGGGCGCGCATCGGTGCGCACGATCCACTTCTCGATGGGCTCCCCGCCCAGGATGTGCTTCTCGACGATCTCCCCCACCATGGCCGGGGTGACCTGGCCGTAGGTGACCTTCGACCGCTCGCCGTTGATGCCCATATGGATCTCGACCAGCGGGTCCATCGCACAGAGACCCTGGCAGCCGGTGCCGGTGATCGAGGCACAATGCCCCTCCGCGCACTCGTCCTCGCGCGGACGGATGACAGCGAGTACCTCGGCCTCCGCGAGTTTCTCCTCGAACGCCCTGAGCACTTCGCGGCTGCCGGCCGCCACCCCTCCTGTACCGAGGCAGATCCGGATATCGACCGTGGGAACGGTGAGGCGGGGTCTGCTCGGTCCGGGCTTGACGAGGGTGCGTTCCGCCGTACTCATTCGGCGCTCCCCTCCTCTTCGCCTTCGGCGGGCTCAGACGGGACGGCCCGGTTCACCCCGCCGCCTTCGCCTGCGGCCGCTAGTTCGGCTTCCCGGAAACCCTTCACAACCGCCACGGCCTTATCGGGACTGAGCTTGCCGTGCGCCCGGTCGTTGATCATGACGACCGGAGCCATGCCGCAAGCGCCTACGCAGTGAACCTCTTCGAGAGTGAACATCATGTCGTCGGTATTCTCGCCGGGATGGACCCCGAGATACCGTTCGATCTCCTGGGTGATGAGCGGAGCTCCGGACACGTGGCACGCGGTGCCGTGACAGCAACGTATCGTGTTCTTAGCGTGGGGCTTGAGGCGGAATTGGGAGTAGAACGTGGCCACTCCCAGGGCCATGCTGAGGGGCTCGCCAGCCGCTGCCGCGACCCGTGCCATCACGTCCTCGGGCAACCATCCGAAGATCGCTTGAGCTCCCTGCAAAAGGGGGACCAAAGCCCCCCTCTCCCCTTCGTAATGTTCGAGCAATTCGCAGAACTGTTCCTCTAGCGCTTGTTCGCTCACATCACCATCCATGGATCCGACGGCCAGCCCGCTGCGGTTGCGCCAAGCTCCCTGCTGTTTTCCCGGCCGGCCAGTGTAGCGTGACGTGGATAACAGGATACCGAAATCCTCGCGCTCGTGCTGGAGCAACCGGCTGAAAACACCATCAATCCCCGTACCGGCCCGGATTGCGGTGTCTCGCCTTCTCGAAGCTCTCCCCGGCGTGGAACGAACTGCGGACGAACGGGGCGGAATGCACCTGCAGCCCCATCTCTTCACCCCACCGGGCGAACTCCGCGAATCGATCGGGGTGAAGGTACTCCTCCACCGGCAGATGCGAGGAGGAAGGTCTCAGATACTGACCTATCGTCATCACCACTACGCCAGCGGACCGGGCGTCTTCGAGCACCCTGCGCACTTCGTCGGGCTTCTCTCCCAGTCCCACCATGATGCCCGTCTTCACGACCAGTCCAGGACCGCCCTCGGCGGCCTGGCCCAGCACCGCCAGCGATCGCTCGTAGTCGGCCTGCGGCCTGACGGTGGGGTACAGCCGGGGGACCGTCTCCAGGTTGTGGTTGAAGACATCGGGCCGCGCGGCGAGCACCGCTCCGACGCTTACCGGGTCTCCGCCGAAGTCCGACACCAGCACCTCGACGGCCGCGTCCGGCAGCGCCTCTCGAAGCGCCTGAATGGTCGCGACATAGTGACCGGCGCCGCCGTCAGCAAGATCATCCCGGGTGACCGAGGTGACCACCACGTGCCGCAGCCCAAGGCTGGCGGCGGCGTCGGCAAGCTTGGCCGGCTCTTCGGGGTCGAGCGGTCCGGGGATGGCGCTCGTGACACCGCAGAAAGCGCAGTTGCGCGTACAGAGGTCACCCATAATGAGGAACGTCGCCGTTCCCCGACCGAAGCACTCGCCCAGGTTGGGACACAGAGCGCTTTCGCACACAGTGTGAAGGCCGCGCTGCCTCAGCAGCCCCTCCATAGCGTGCAGCGCAGCGGCCTCGGGAAGCCTCTTCTTCAGCCATTCGGGCTTCGGCCCAGGACCAGGCCTCGCGGCGGGTCTTCCCCCGGCGCCCGCGCCGGTCTGAGACCGCCCACCCGACGCTTCGCCCGTCACGGTGCTGTTCCCTCCTGCAGCAGCCGGCGGGCGGCCTCGGTAGCCTCTGCCATGACCTCCCGCAGCGGCGTCCCGGTGACGGCCGCCACGCGGGCGGCCTCTTCGTACTCCGGGGCGAAACTCACGCGCTCACCCCATCGGCCCCACTTCACCGCCACCTCTCCCCCGCCGACCTGTACCGAAAGGCTTCCCCGTGCGGCGACATACCGGCTCATCTCGTACCGGCGAACGCCCAGAGTCCCGGTCTCGGCGAAAAGAAGGTCCACCAGCCGGCCCTCGGAGGCCGGCTCAACGAGTACGTGGACCACCACTCCCGGACGCCCCTTCTTCATGTGTGCCGCGACCGTCCAAGCATCGAGGGCGCCCGCCTCACGCAGGCGCAGCAACGTATAACCGATCATTTCGGGCGAGACATCATCCACGTTCGTCTGCAGCTCCACGACCGTGGAAACCCCACCAGAGGCCCCCTCGAGGCCCTCGCCGCAGCCCTCGACAGCAGGGCCCGCCGACCGCGGAGACCTCGCCGTGTCGTCAGGAACCTCGCCGAGAACGACCCGCAGGACGTTCGGTCCATGGTGCAGTTTCATCGTCCCCGCGCCGTAGCCGACCGCTCTCACGGTCATGGCGGGCAGCGGGCCCTGCTTCGCGCGCAGTTGGCCCACGAGGAGTGCACCGGTCGGCGTGGTGAGTTCCCGCATCTCGGGCCCACCCATCGCCTCGTACCCGGACAGAAGGGCGACGGTGGCCGGCGCCGGAACGCCCATGCGTCCGTGGGCGATCTCCACGCTGCCGCCGCCGACGGGGATGGTCCCGACCATCACCTCGTCCACCCCGAGGGCCTCGACCAGCACAAAGGTTCCCATGACGTCCACCAGTGTGTCCGCCGCCCCCACTTCGTGGAAGTGGATGTCGTCCACCAACGTGCCGTGCACTGCCGCTTCGACTTCTGCGAGCCGGCTGATGGCGGCCCGAGACCGTGCCTTGACCGCGTCCGATACAGCAGCCTGGTCGATAACGTCCAGCATCTCGTCAAGGTGGCGCAGCGGTGGCGACTTCTCCGCCAGGACCTCAACGCGCGTGCAGGCTATCCCCGACTCGTCGACTCGCGACACGGACACCTCGACACCTTCGAGTCCGAGAGACGCGACGGCGGCGCGCAGAGCGGCCGCCCCTTCGGGCCCTGCTGCGTCGAGCAGTGCGGCCAGAGTCATGTCCCCGGAGATGCCGGACCAGGGATCGAGGTAGAGAAGCTCTCGGGTCATCGAATGGCTCCTTGCGCAGTGATGGTTGCATTCTCGCATGCACCCGCATACACTGCGAGCGTACGCGGTCTTCTCCCGCCTCCCGGGATCCTGGTGCTCAGGTGGATACTGTGACTCAAAGGCGACTCGCCGACTACATCGGACTCACGGTCCGGAAGCTCCGCTCCGACCGGGGCTTTACCCTGCAAGCCTTGGCAGATGAGTCGGGCGTGTCCAAGAGCTATCTCGGCGACATCGAGAAGGGGCGGAAGAATCCCACCACCGACGTTGTGGAATCCATCGCGGAAGCTCTGGGCGTACCTGCGCGCGAACTGCTGTATCACGCCGCACTCGATGAGGAGGATCCCTTTCTTCAGCCGGAGCAGCTCTCCCTCGAGGATTGCGCCGAAGAGGACGCGGAGACCCGCGAGCTCTCCCATCTTGCCCGCCGGATGCGCCCCGCCGATCGCCGACTGGTCCTCGACCTCGCCCGCAGGCTGTCCCGGTAGCGGCCGGCTCCAGAACCGTCGCCGCTCCGGTCAGTCGTACCCCAACTCCTCCAGACGCTCGTCGGAGATACCGTAGTAGTGGGCCACCTCGTGGATGACCGTGTGGCGCACCTGTTCGCGGATCTGCTCGTGGTCCTGCCCGCACAGGCGCTCGATAGGTCTCTGGTAAATGGTGATCGTGTCCGGGAGCGCGGAATAGAAGGCGCCGCGACTGGTCAGCGGCACCCCGTGGTATAGGCCGAGCAGCGACACTCGATCTCGCAGATCCAGGCCGACCGTCTCCAAATCCTCCCGCGAAGGCCACTCTTCCACGAGGACCTCAACGTTCTCGATGCGGGCGAGGAACTCGGCCGGCAGTGAGTCCAGGGCCTCGGCAACCAGATCGGAGAACTGGTCGTGGTCCACGTCAACTCCCCTCGAGGACAACCAGGCGGTCGAGCAGCGCTCGGGCCGCTGCTCCCCTGTGAGAAACCGAGTCTTTTGCCTCCGGCAACGCCTCAGCCAAGGTCTCTCTCCAGGTGTCCGGCCGGAACACCGGATCGTAGCCGAAGCCGTCCAGGCCGCGAGGGACGGCGGTAATGACGCCTCGGCTGTGGCCCTCCACCTCCACCAGGGTAGCGGACATGGCGAGCGCGCCGGTCCCGGAGCTCCCGCCCGCGAGGGAGCTTTCATCGTCCTCCGGCACCACCAGGCACAAGGCGCAGACGAACTGGGCGCTCCGGTCCCGGATGCCCTCCAACTCCCGCAGCAGCTTGGCGACGTTCTCCGCGTCGCTCGCACCCTCACCGGCGAAGCGAGCTGAGTAGACCCCCGGCCGTCCGTCCAAGGCTCTCACCTCCAACCCGGAATCGTCGGCCAATACGGGCCGTCGCCCTCCGAGGGCCTGGAAGACATCCAAGGCCTTCAGTCTCGCGTTCTCAGCGAAGCTGTGCCCGGTCTCCTCAGGAAGGACGACACCCTGGGGCAGGGGCGAGAGCTCGAAAGCCCCGTCGAAAAGGCGGGCGAACTCCCTCACTTTCCCGGCATTGCCGGTGGCGAGGACTACAGACGCAGGGCTCTTCATGACCCGTGGGCAGTGCCTCTCGCCGTCTCTCCGAAATACGCCCGGGCGATGATGGCCGACTGCTGGTCTTTGATGCGCTCGATCGCCGCCTCCGCCATGCCGAGCATCCGCTCGAATACCTGCCGCTCGAAGGGAGCAGCCTCCGCTGTGGCCTGGACCTCGATGAGCTTGCCGGCCCCGGTCATCACCACGTTCATGTCCACATCTGCCACACTGTCCTCCTGGTACTCGAGGTCGACGACAGGTTCGCCCCCGACCACCCCGACACTCACCGCCGCAACGGAGTCTGTGAGAGGAAGCGCCTTGATCTGCTTCGCATCGACGGCGCGCTTGCAGGCCAGATGAAGCGCCAGATAACCCCCGGAGACCGCCACACAACGCGTGCTGCCGTCGGCTTCCACGACGTCGCAGTCGATGAAGATGGTGCGTTCGCCCAGGCTCTTCAGATCGATCACCGCCCGCAGGCTCCTACCGATGAACCGCTGGATCTCAACGGTACGCCCGTCCTGTTTGCCGCGCACGGCCTCTCGTTGGGTACGCTCCCGCGTGGAACTCGGCAAGAGCGAATACTCGGCGGTGAGCCAGCCCTCTCCACTCCCGCGCCGCCAGCCCGGTACCCCCGGAACGATCTGGGCCGAGCACAGTACCCGGGTGCTGCCCAGTTCCATGAACACCGAGCCGTCGGCACTGCCCACGAAATCGGGGGTGATCCTCAGTGGGCGAAGCTCGTCGAACGCGCGCTCCCCCGGCCGGGCGGTCTTCGTCATGTCTGTTCCACCTCTCGTATCGGCAACTGCAGGAAGCGGGCGCCGACCTGCCGGAACTCTTCCGGATCGCCCGTGGTGAGGAAGCGATACTCGCCTTCCCGGCCCTTCTCGTTGCACGTTTCTTTCCTGATCAGGATCTCCTTCACTTCCCTCGCGGTCTCTTCAGCCGAGTTTATGAGAGCCACGTCGGGACCGAGGAGGCGTCGCAACATCGGGGCTATGAGCGGGTAGTGCGTGCAGCCGAGGATGACGGTATCCACCGCCGCCGCCTTGAGCGGGGCGATTGCGTGGCGCGCCGCCCCCTCCGTCTCCTCAGAGAACACGTCTCCACCCTGGATGAGGGGAGCCAAGCGCGGCGCGGCGACGGCAAAGACCTCCAGGCCCGCATCCAGGGTGTTGAGGGCGTTCTGATAGGCGTTGGACCTCACGGTCGCCTCTGTGGCAAGCAGGCCTACGCGCCGCTCCCGAGTAGCCTGCACAGCCGCCCGGGCGCCGGGCATGACCACGCCGACGATGGGGGTGGCGAACGATGCCTGGAGCTGCGACAGAGCGGCCGCCGCCGCTGAGTTGCATGCCACTACGATGAGCTTGACCTCTTCGCTGGCAAGGCGGGCGGCTGCCGCGAACGCCAGGCGCCGCACCTCAGCAAGCGGCTTCGGCCCGTAGGGGAAGTGCCCCGTATCTCCAAGATAGATGAAGTCTTCGTGCGGGAGGTTGACCAGGCATTCGTGGAGCACCGTGAGCCCGCCCACCCCAGAATCGAAGACACCGATCGCCCTCGGGTCGGGCGTGTAGATATGCTCGTCGGTCATGGCCAGGCGATTCTACCAAAAGGGCGCGTCTCGCCTCGCGGCGGCCGAGAGCGGACCGTACTCCAGCGGGCGCCCCGGCCGCGCCCCGGCCGCGACCGCCTTCACGACGTCTCGCCACTCTAATGGACGTCGAGATCGACAGCCCCATGACGTATGTCGTAGCTGGGAATGAGGGTGTTGAGACGGACGATCACCCTGCGTTCGAGCAGGCCCGCGAGCCCCTGCTCGACGACCGACGTCGATGAGGACAGGCTCCTCTCCAGCTGCCTCACGGTCATAGGGTGCCGCCGCGCTTGAAGCGCCCCCAGCAGACGATGTTCCTCGGCGCTCAAGGAGACAAGCCCGGGAATCAGCGAGCCCCCGGTTCGCGGTGACGATATGTCGAGTTCTGCGGCTAGGGATGGCCGTGACAGGTCCAGTCCGGGTCTCACGTCGGCCTCCTTACGCGCCGCGCCCCATGCGCGGCATGCGAGAAATAGCGGACGACGTTCTTCCCGGGGGGCTTCTCGCCCAAACATGAAACCGGGGCTGGTACGCCCTAGATGACCTCGTCCCCGCCTGTCTTGCGGAAGAAGAACAGGGAGATGGCGATCATCAGGCCCGTGTAGAGCCAAATGACGGCGTACTCGGAACCCGCGTGCCGGAAACGCGACGCGATGTCGATGGCCGCTCCGGCAAGGACCGGAGCGACGATGTTGGCGAAGCCACGCATCATCGAGAACATGCCGGTGAACTGGCCTATGTGCTCCTTCGGCATGAGCCGCATGAGGATGGCGAAGGGCAGAGTAAGTACGATCGATCCCCCGAAACCGAAGATGGGAAGGAATACGAACGCCCACTTGATGTTCCCGAGGAAAAAGCCCAGCAGGCATCCACCGAGGAAGATAACCAGACCGACGCGCATGATGAGAAAGCGACCATACCTATCGGCCAGGTACCCGCTGACGACGGCGGCCACCATGTAGGTGACGCCCACGAGTCCCAGGAGCAGAGCGCCCGTCTGGTACGAGGCTCCCAGGGCGAAATGAAAGTAGAGCATGATGAAGGGGCGCAGCCCGGCCAGGGTCGACTCCCACAAGAAGGTGGCCACCATGAACCGTCTGATACCCGGATACTGCCGGGTGGACGCCCAGATACGCCTCAACTGCCCGAGGACGTTCTGCCGCACGCGAGGGGCAAAGCTCTCGGGCTCCGGCTCGCGGAAGGCGTGCACGGTGAAGTACGTGAACATGATGATCATCAGCCCGCACACGATGAAGGGAGATGGCTCCCACCGGTAAAACAGGAATCCGGCGACCATCATGCCCAGAAACATCCCCCCGCCCCGCATGAAGGCCTGATACCCCTGCACCTTGCCGGCACTGTTCGTCGGAGTGACATCGGCGATCAGTGACTGGTAGGGCGATGTGTAGAAGTGATAGGCGGCGAAGAATGCGAACGTGGAGATGGCGATGGGGACGTAACCGGGCTGGAAGGGGGCGAGGATGAGCGAGGCCGCCATGAAAGGGGCCGCAAAGATCATGAACGGTTGCCGCCTGCCCCAGCGCCGCGTCCACATGCGATCGCTCTTGACACCCACCCACAAGGGTAGGAGCGAGGAGAAGATGCCTTCTCCACCAATGGCGAAGCCGATGAGCGTGGCGGAACTGGTGTATCTCTGGAGGATGGGGGGCAGGTATGTGGTCACCAGAGAGAGCGCCATGGAGAATGCGAGGGTGGGAAGGACAAGCACGAGCATCCTGCGCACACTCATCTTGTCCCACGTGATAACTGCCTGCACCAGACCTCCAAGCGCCTTCTCTGACTGGAAGCGATTCTACCAAAGGGGGCTTCCGGCCAGATACTGCGCCGGGCGGCAGAGAATAGCGGGGCGCGGACCGCCGTAGGCGTCCGCGCCCCGCCTCAGGTCATACTCATGTTTCCGGTGGCTTCCGGCCTCTCACCGAGCCTTCGCGTAGTTCTCCGCCACGAAGTCCCAGTCGACCAGATTGTCGAGGAAGGTCTCCACGTATTTCGGTCGCAGATTCCGGTAGTCGATGTAGTACGCGTGCTCCCAGACGTCGACGGTGAGCAGCGCCGTCTGGCCGTGCTTCATCGGCAGGTCGCCATTGGCGGTCTTCACCACCTTGAGCCGGCCGTCGTCCAACACCAGCCATCCCCACCCGGAGCCGAACTGGCCGACCGCAGCCGAGGAGAACTCCTTCTTGAAATCCTCGAACGATCCGAACGCTTCGTCAATAGCCTTTGCCAGATCTCCGGTCGGGGCTCCTCCCCCACCCGGTTTCATGCAGTGCCAGTAGAACGTGTGGTTCCACGCCTGGGCCGCGTTGTTGAACAGCGGCCCGGGCTCAGCCGCCATAATGATCTCGTCGAGCGGCATATCCGCCTTGTCGGTACCCTCTATCAGCTTATTGAGGTTCGTGACATACGCATTGTGATGCTTGCCATAGTGGTATTCGAGAGTCTCCTGGCTCAGGAAGGGAGCCAGGGAATCTTCTGCGTAGGGAAGGTCGGGCAATGTGAAAGCCATCTGTCACTCCTTCTTCTAGCGCTGCACGACTGTCTAGCGGCACCTACCCCCGGAGGACGAAGCGTAACCCTTCATCGCCCCCGGGGAACGATCCCCTTGTCCGCCAGGAACCTACGAACGATGTCGGATAGCCTGGGCTCCCCCCGCTCCGACATCTCGTAAGCCACCTGAACGAGTGGCTTGTTCATCCTGATGAGCGATCCCAGCGAGAACGGCGTGGCGCTCACCACGACGTCGGCCGGCACAGCATCAATCGTGGCTTCCAGATCGCGGAGTTGCTCGCTGTAGTAGCCGAGAGCAGGAAGGATGGGCCCCAAATGCGGATACGCCTCATAGGTATCCGCCAGTCGGCCCTGAGCATACGGGCGGGGATCGACAAGCGCGGCGGCCCCAAACTGGCGCGCGGCCTGGGCGCCGGCCCCCGTGGACATGCCACCATGAGTGAGAGTCGGTCCGTCTTCCACGACCAGCACCCGCTTACCGGCGATCGCCTCACCATCGGCCGAGATCACGGAGTCCGCCTGAACCACGACGGCCCGCGTGTTCACAGAGCGAATGTTCTTCACCACCTCGTCGACGCCGGCCGGCGGGGCGCTATTCACCTTGTTGATGACCACGACATCCGCGCGCCGCAGATTGACCTCGCCGGGATGGTAGGCGAGCTCGTGTCCCGGACGGAACGGGTCCACGATGACGATCTCCAGGTCGGAGCGCAGAAAGGAGAAGTCGTTGTTGCCCCCGTCCCAGAGGATGAGCGGCGCCTCCTTCTGCGCTTCGTTCACGATGGCTTGGTAGTCCACCCCCGCCCACACGTCCAGACCACGGCGGATGTGGGGCTCGTACTCCTCTCGCTCTTCGACCGTGGCCTGATAACGGTCCAGGTCCTCCAAGCTGGAGAAGCGCTGGACCCGCTGAGCCATCAGGTCGCCATACGGCATCGGGTGGCGGATGACTGCCGGTCGCACATTATCCGCCAGCAGCAGGTCGGCCAGGAAGCGCGACACCGGGCTCTTGCCCGCGCCCGTCCGTACCGCGAGAACGGAGATGACCGGCACGTTGCACTCGATAGCCGTGCTATCGGGACCGAGGAGGCTGAAGTCCGCGCCGGCAGCCAGCACCCGCGAGGCCTGGTGCATCACGTACTCATGCGAAACGTCGCTGTACGCGAACACCACCTCATCGACGTCGCTCGCCGTGATGAAATCCTCCAGTTCGGCCTCCGGCACGATAGGGATCCCCTCGGGATACCGGGGCCCGGCCAGTTCCGGAGGGTAGGTCCGCCGGTCGATGCCGGGGATCTGAGTGGCGGTGAAAGCTACCACGCGAGTGGCTGGGTCTTCGCGATAGACCACGTTGAAGTCGTGGAAATCCCGCCCCGCCGCACCCATGATGACCACCCGCTTTTGTTCCACCGCGGCCTCCTGTTCGACGGCTTCCCGGCCGTCTGGGGAACGTGAACCTGCAGACAACCGCCCACAGTCTACTACCCGCATTCTACCAACGCGTCCCTTATGGCTGAGGCTCCCTCCCCGCGGGAAGGAGCCTCGCTGTAGCAGCCCTGTAAGCCGGATTCTGTCCCAGGGCTGCTGGGGACCTGCGTCCCCGCGCCCCTTGAGTAGCCATCTATCTGCGGCCGGCCGTTGCCGGCCGGCTCATGCGGCCAACCCGGAAGCTCGGGCGAGCAACCCTCAAACGCTTCCTTATTCGGCCTTGCACCGGGTGGGGCTTGCCTGGCCGCCGTGTCACCACGGCGCCGGTGCGCTCTTACCGCACCATTTCACCGTTGCAGCCGGCCGATGCCGGCGTGCTGTGTCATTTCTGTTGCGCTTTCCCTAGGGTTTCCCCCGCTGGACGTTATCCAGCACCCTGCTCTCTGGTGTCCGGACTTTCCTCGACGGCGCGCCGACGGCGCGCCCCCGCGGCTACCCAGGCTGCCTCAGAAGTATACCCTTCCCGCCGCCCCGAAGGACGGATAGCGGCGCGGCTACGTGGGTATCGGGAAAGGCTTCGCGAAATGACACGCGGCCACATGTTCCCCCGCCACCTTCTTGAGCGGCGGCTCCTCCTCGCTGCAGATGGGAAACTGAGCGATGGGGCAGCGGGTGTGGAAGCGGCACCCCGACGGCGGGTCGATGGGGCTGGGAACGTCGCCCTGCAAGATGATGCGGCTGCGCTTGTGCTGTTTCTCCGGATCGGGTACGGGCGCGGCCGACAGCAGAGACTGCGTGTATGGATGGTTCGGGGTGTTGTACACCTCGTGCCATCCGCCCAACTCGACGATCTTCCCGAGATACATCACCGCGACTCGATCGCAGATGTGCCTGACCACGGCGAGGTCATGGGCGATGAACAGGTAGGTGAGGCCGAACTCCCCCTGCAGCTCTTCGAGCAGGTTGATGATCTGCGCCTGGATGGAAACGTCCAACGCGGATACCGGCTCGTCGCAGATGATCATCTTCGGACGCAGCATCAGAGCCCGGGCTATGCCGCACCGCTGCCTCTGCCCCCCAGAGAACTCGTGCGGGTAGCGGTGGATGTGTTCAGGGTTCAGTCCGACCGTCTGCAACATGTCTTTGCACCGGTCCTCCCGTTCTTTGCGGGAACCCACGCCGTGTATCACCAAAGGCTCGGACATGATCTCGCCGAAGGTCATGCGCGGATTGAGGGATGCATACGGATCCTGAAAGATGAACTGCACGTCGCGCCGGTAGGCTTTCAGCCTTTTGCCGTGCAGTTTGCGCACATCCTGCCCCTCGAACTCGATCTTCCCCGCGGTCGCGTCGAGCAGTTTGTTCACGCACCGCCCAGTGGTGGACTTGCCGCAACCCGATTCCCCCACCAGTCCGAGGGTCTCGCCTTCCTGAACCGAGAAGGAGATGTCGTCGACGGCCTTCACCGTCTTGCCCAGCTTAGAGGAGAGCAAACCCTGGCTCACAGGGAAGTGCTTTATCAGACCTTGTACTTCGAGCAGCGTAGCCATCAGCCACTCACTTCCGCGGGAGAAGATTCGCGCTTCACCCGATTCTCGAACTGACACACAAAGGCTTCGTCCTCCGAGAACGGACACCGAGAGAAATGGCCGGGCTCCACCTCGACGAGCGGATTCTCTCCTGTCACCACACACTCCGGCCTCGCATACGCGCAGCGAGGACTGAACGCGCACCCCTTGGGCAGATGGATCAGGCTGGGGGGCTGCCCCTTGATGGGGCAGAGAGCGCCTTTGTCGTCCACGTCGTGGCGGGGCAGGCTCTCCAGCAGCCCCCACGTGTACGGGTGAAGAGGATTGTAGAACACCGCATCCGCCGGCCCGTACTCCACCGGTTTGCCTCCGTACATCACCAGGATGTTGTCGGCCATGTCTGCGACAACCCCCAAGTCGTGCGTGATGAGGATGATGGCCGACTGCGTGTTCCTCTGGATCTCCTGCATCAGGTCGAGGATCTGCGCCTGGATGGTGACATCGAGGGCCGTCGTGGGCTCGTCGGCGATAAGGATGTCGGGGCCGCAGGCCAGAGCCATGGCGATCATCGCCCTCTGCCGCATACCGCCGGAGAACTCGTGCGGATAGCTGCGCGCGCGCTCCTCAGGCTGCGGGATCCCCACCCGGCGGAGCAGATCAACGGCGGCCTCCCACGCCTGTTTGCGGTCCATGTCCTTGTGCAGACGGAGCGGCTCCGCGATCTGCTTACCGATACGGTATACAGGGTTGAGCGAGGTCATCGGATCCTGGAAGATCATGGCGATGCGGTTGCCGCGCAACTTGCGCTGCTCCCTCTCGCTCATGGCCAGGATGCTCTGACCCTTGAAGCGGATGTCTCCCTTCACAACCTTGCCCGGCGGCTCGGGTATGAGGCGCATGATGGACATGGCCGTGACCGACTTGCCCGACCCGGATTCACCCACCACACCCAGAGTCTGCCCGTTCTCGAGCGTGAACGTGACCCCGTCGACGGCCTTCACGATTCCGTCGCGGGTGAAGAAGTGCATGTGGAGGTCGTCGACCTCGAGAAGCGGGGGCATTACCACTACTCCTTGAGTTTCACATCGAAGGCGTCGCGAAGACCGTCACCAAGGAGCACGAATGCCAGAACGGTCGAAAGGATGGCCACGCCCGGCCACAGCATGAGCCAGGGAGCCGTGAAGATGAGGCTGGGCGCCTCGGACAGCATGAGCCCCCAGGAGGGGCTCGGTGCCTGGACGCCCACTCCGAGGTAACTGAGAGCCGCCTCGGTGAGGATGGCTCCTCCCACGGTCATAGTACCGTACACGATGATCGGCGCCATCGCATTGGGCATGATGTGCCGCATCAGGATCCGGCGGGTCGATGCCCCCATGGCCCGCGCTGCATCGACGTACTCGTTCTCCTTCACCGACAGGATCGAACTGCGGAAAACACGGGCGATACTCGGCCAGCCGAGGATACCGATGGCGATGAACACGTTCTGGAAGCCCTTCCCCAGAAGGGCTATGAGCACAATCGCAAACAGTATGTATGGTATGGAGTAGAACATGTCGGCCAGTCTCATGATGATGCTGTCCCAGATGCCGCCGTAGTACGCGGCCAGGGCCCCCATGATGAGGCCGATGGCCACCATGATCGCGACGGCGACCACACCCACGATGAGCGACACCCGCGAACCGTACACCACCCTGGACGCGACGTCGCGTCCGAGCTTGTCGGTGCCGAAGGGATGATCCAGCGACGGCGGCAGCAGCCGCTGCTGGGCCGCAGTCGCCGAGTTGATCTCGACCGGGTCGCCCAACCAACCAGGCGCCCAGAGGTCGGCAGTGATGGCGATGAGAATGACGATGATGATCCAGATGAGGCCGGCCACAGCCAGCTTGTTCTTGCGCAGCCGCCTCATGGCGTCGGCGCGCAGGGTGCGCGACTTGCCACCCAGCTGATCGCCTTCGTTGATCTCGAGGATCGGTTTCTCCGGTACGGTGGCCTGGCCCACAGCTACCGGTGCCAACTCGGACTCCACCGCCAGTTCGGAGACGCCGAAATCTTCAGGTCTCATGTCGGGGTCACGATGATCAGACATCAGCCACCCCCTAAGCCGCCTGCCGCCCATAGCGGATGCGCGGGTCGAGGAATGCGTAGCTGATGTCCACGATCAGGTTGATGACCATAACCATGAACACGATGATGACGGTGCCGCCGATGACGATAGGCCAGTCACGCTGCCCGATCGCCAGGTATATCTCGCGGCCCACTCCGGGCCAGCTGAACACCGTCTCGGTGATGATGGTCCCTCCCACCATGGCCGCGAGGTCGAGACCGAAGAACGTCACTACCGGAATGAGGGCGTTCTTCATGGCATGTCCATAGACTATGCGGCCTCCCGACAGGCCTTTGGCGGCCGCGGTCCGGATGTAGTCCTGGCCCATCACCTCGAGCAATTGACTGCGGGTGATGCGGGCCGCATACGCCGTGGAAACCGATGCGAGCGTGACCGCCGGCAGGATGATGTGGATGGCGGTGGGGAAGTTCCTCGACACCATGCCGGACACCGGCAGATAGGGTAAGCCCCACTGCTTGAACTTGTAGGCGAACATGAACTGCAGCAAGAGCCCCAGCCAGAAGACGGGCATCGCCACCAGGACGGACGTGCTGAAGGTGACCAGCATGTCCCAGAATGAGTATCGTTTGAGCGAGGATATCAACCCCGCCCCCAACCCGATGAAGATCTCCACGATGAGGGCGGCAGCGGCCAGTTTGAAGGTATTCGGGAACTTGTTCAGCAGAATCTCCGTGACCGGCCGGTCCTTCTGGTACGAGGTGCCGAAGTCACCATGGACAAGACCCGTGAGGTAGCGCCAGTACTGGACATAGATGGGCTTGTCCAGCCCGTACTCCTTCACTATCTCCTCGTACAGCGCCGGACTGATGGCTTTCTCCCCGGTGATCATGCGGACCGGGTCGCCGGAGAGGACCCCGGGTGAGCGGAGGATGAAGAGGATGACGGTGACCCCGATGAACACGGGAATCATCTGCAATATACGGCGACCGATGTAGATGAGCATGTGGAACCTTTGCAGCGACTCACTGAGCGTAGTGCGAAGGTAGGGCGCCCCGCGAGGGGCGCCCTACCGTTAGCGTGCTACTACTGCTTGTGAAACGCACTACTTACCGTTGAGTCGACTACGGAGTGGTCGCCGGAGCGATCCAGATCTTCTCCAGGTTGAGCAGACCTTGTGGGCTGTAGACGCAATCCCGGATGCGTTCGGAGCCGATCGCATGGTGGCGATAGACAACGATCGGGATAACCGGGGCGGCGTCGCCGATGGTCTTGACAATATCCTGGTACGCCGCAATGCGTTCGTCGGTGTTGACGATCTTGCGGGCATCCATGATCGCCTGGGTCACGGCGGGGTCTTCATAGAACGACATGTCGTCGCCACCCGGGGTGAACAGCGGGAACAGGAAGTTGTCGATGATCGGATAGTCGGCGATCCAGCCGAGGCGGCCGATCTGATACTCACCAGCCTGGAGTTTATCAAG
>CAZWAR010000019.1:0-15222 GCA_964631965.1 uncultured Gaiellales bacterium | reverse complement strand
ACCGTTCGGGTATCCGGCATCGGAGAGCATCTGCTTGGCGGCTTCGATATCGTACTTCGAGTACTGCCAGGCATTCGGTTCGTAGCCGGCGATACCTTCGGGGATGATGCTGGAAGCCGGGGTACGGATGCCGCCGTACACCGTGTCGGAGATGGCCTGGCGGTTGATGGCCAGGGACAGCGCCGCGCGGAGCTTCTGGTCCTTGAGCAGGTCGTCCTTGTTGTTCAAGAGCAAGTAGTAGATGGAGAGCTCGGGGCCCGTCAGGTACTGCTTGCCCGGGGCGACCGTCAGGCCGTCTTCACTCTCGCCGTACGTGGCCGCGGCTTCGGTCATGGACTCGCTCGGAACACTCTTGTCGAAGTCGAGGTTCCCGGCCTTGAACTCGAGCCAAGCGGTGGCTTCGTCGGCGATGATCTTGAAGTCGACGCCGTCGAGGTAGGCCTTGTCGCCGTAGTACCCGTCGTAGCGAACGACTTTGATGTACTGGTCATGCGCCCAGGGCTCGGCCATCATGAAGGGGCCGTTGCCAATGGGCATGTCGGCGAAGGCGGCCGGGTCTTTCTCCACGGCGGCCTTCGGCACAGGAGCCAGAGCCGGGTGGCCGACCACGTATTCGAAGTCGCCGAAGGCTTGGCTCAAGGTGACTTCCAGCGTGTTGTCGTCAACCGCTTTCACACCGGAAAGTTCGGTGGCGGTGCCGGCCTGCATCTCGTCATACCCCTGAACGGCGGCCAGGTGGTAGGAGATCTCCGACTTGTTGTCGGGATTGCAGATGCGCTCCCACGCGTATTTGAAGTCGGCGGCGGTCACCGGCGTACCATCGTGGAAGGTGGCACCCGGATGCAGGTGGAACGTCCACACGGTAGCGTCGGCATTGGCTTCCCACGTGTCGGCTGCCGCAGGCAGCAGTTCGCCCGTGAGGTAGTCGAACTTGGTGAGACTGTCGAACACACAGTTGCCGACCTGGGTACCTTCGGACTCCTGCAGGTTCACAGGGTCGATGAAGGCCGGCTCGTCGATGTAGTCAGTAAAGATGCCGCCGGAGACAGGCTGGTTAGCCGGGGCGGCAGCTGTAGTGGTGGTGGTCTCCTCCTCCCCGCCGCAAGCAGCGACGACGCCGACGACGGCGACGAGAGCCACGATAAGGCCGAGGATCAACCAAAGATTCTTTTTGTGCATGTAGCTTCCCTCCTAGACTTCGAAACACCCCGCGCCCACATTACTCTCCTGGTCTCATCACCTCCTCCGCACTCCGCGTGCGTACCGATTCCAGGATAGTCACAGCCCTCACAGAACATACGCGAGAGCGATCGACACAATGAAGAAAGCCACAGAACAGGCCACGGTCAGACGGTCCAGGTTCTTCTGAACCACCCCGCTGCCGCCGAAGGCGCTGCCCGAACCCCCGAAGGTGGTGGCGAGACCGGCGTCCTTCCCCGAGTGGAGGAAGACGAGCAGAAGCACCCCAAGGCCCAGAACGGCATCGAGCGCTACCAAGACATAGATCACGGTGTTCCTCTCCGTCGATTCCCGCCTCAACCCTCAGGTTCCCCTGCAGGCCCCCGGCGTTTTCTCGAAGTTTACAGCAGATTACCACCCTCGGGGCTGTTGTGCATACACAACCGGCATATTCATTCGGCCAAAGAGCATCGATTACCTGCACGCGAAGGGCCCGCAGGTCGGCCCACGCCCCTAGCAGAGAGGGGTTCCGGTCATCTCCGGCGGTATCGAGATGCCGAGGAAACGGAGCAACGTGGGAGCGATATCGGCAAGGCCGGCGCCCACCCGCAGCTTCATTCCTGGGTCGAGCACCACCAGCGGGACCTTGTCGGTGCTGTGCGCCGTATCCACGCTGCCGTCAGGTTGTAGCATCGCCTCCGCGTTGCCGTGGTCGGCGGTAACCATGATCTTCGCGCCGTATCCGCTCAGAATCCCAATCACCCGGCCAAGGCAGCGGTCGACGTGCTCGAGCGCCGCGACCGTGGCGGCGATGTTCCCCGTGTGCCCCACCATGTCGGGATTGGCGAAGTTCAGCACCACGAAGTCCGCCGGGTCGTCGGCCATGAGCGTCTCCAACTGCTCCACGACCTCGTAGGCGCTCATCTCCGGCTTCTGGTCGTACGTGCTGACGTTCTTCGGCGAAGGCACCAGACAGCGCGTCTCTCCCGGGAACGGCGCCTCTCTCCCGCCATTGAAGAAGAACGTGACGTGCGCATACTTCTCCGTCTCGGCGATGTGCAGTTGGGTCAGCCCGGCATCGCTGATGGCTTCGGCCAGAACGTGCCGCGGTTCCTCCTTCGGAAAGGCGACTCCCAACCCCAGCTTCGGGTCGTACTCCGTCATACCCACCAGATCGACGAGCGGGGGGGCAGCACCCCGGTCGAACGCCGTGAAATCAATCTGGGTAAGGGCGGCGCACATCTCGCGGGCGCGGTCGGGGCGGAAGTTGAAGAATATGACGCCGTCGCGAGCAGTCACCCGCGAGGCGCCGCGCGCAGCTCCGTCGGGCCCGATCACCGTGGGAAGAATGAACTCGTCGGTCTCTCCCCGATCGTATGACTCGAGCACGGCCGTGGCCGCGCTTGCCGCACGGAGACCCTCACCGTGCACGAGAGCGTCATAGGCGAGCTTCACCCGGTCCCAGCGCTTGTCGCGGTCCATGCCGTAGTAGCGCCCGGCCACTGTGACGATAGCGCCTCTTCCCTCTGCCGCCAGGAACGCCTCAAGGTTGCGTACGAACTCGATGCCGGACGTCGGCTGGGTGTCGCGTCCGTCTGTGAAGGCATGTACATACACGCGGTCAATACCCTGCCGTCCCGCCAACTGCACGATGGCTCTCACGTGCCCCATGGCCGAATGCACTCCAGCATCGGACAGCAATCCCATCAGATGCAGCGAGCCTGCGCGTTCCCTGGTGCGCTCCATCAGCCCGTTCAGCACCGGGTTGGTAAAGAACGTCCCGTCGGTTATGGCCCGGTTGATCCTCGAGAGGTCTTGGTAGACGACACGCCCCGACCCGATGGTCAGGTGCCCCACCTCGGAGTTGCCCATCACCCCTCGCGGCAGGCCGACGGCTTCCCCGCTCGCGTCGAGCAAGGTGTGCGGATACTCGGCCCAGAGAGCATCCCAGACCGGAGTATCGGCCAGAGATATCGCGTTGCCCGGGCCGGGGGCCGCCGATCCCCAGCCGTCCAGGATGACGAGAGCCGCCCGGCGCGGGCCGCCATGTTCGCCGCCTCCGACGCTCACGAGACCCGGAACCGCACGATCCGGGCGAACGAATCCACCTTCAGACTCGCCCCTCCCACAAGCACGCCGTCGATGTCCGGCTGGGCCATCAACTCGTCGATGTTACCCGGCCGCACGCTCCCACCGTAGAGGATGCGCACCGCATCCGCGGCCGCCTCACCGGCGGCGTCGGCGATCCGACGGCGGATGTAGCCGATAGCCTCCTGAGCCATCTCGGGAGTGGCCGTCTTGCCGGTACCGATGGCCCAGATAGGCTCGTAGGCCACCGTAACACGGCCGGCGTCCTCTGACTGGAGCGTCACGAGCCCTCGCGCGAGCTGCCGGGCCAGCACTTCCTCGGTCTCGCCGGCCTCCCGCTCCACTTCTGTCTCACCTATGCACATGATGGGCAGAAGACCGTGATGAAGGGCGGCGTGGACCTTCTTCTGCACGGCCTCGTCGGTCTCGCCGAAGAGCTGCCGGCGCTCGGAGTGGCCGATGATGACGAAGGACACGCCCAGGTCCACCAGCATGGCCGGCGAGACCTCTCCCGTGAATGCCCCCTCCTCCTCCCAGAACACGTTCTGAGCCGACACCCCGATGTTCGTCCCGGCAGCGGCACGGGTGGCTTCGGCCAGGCCTGTGAACGGTGGGGCGATCACGATATCCCGTCCGCCCACGTCGCCGACGGCCTCTGCCAGCTCCTTGAGGAACGCGGCGCATTCGGCAGTCGTCTTGTACATCTTCCAGTTGCCCGCGATGAGCGGCACGCGCGGGCCGGTGTGGCTGTGCCTGTCCATGACCCCCTACTTCTCCGCCAGGCTGGCGATCCCGGGCAGCTGCGCCCCCTCGATGAACTCCAGCGAGGCTCCGCCCCCCATGGAGACGTGGTCGATCCTGTCGGCCAGCTTGAACGCGTTCAGCGCGGCCACCGAGTCCCCGCCGCCGGCGACGGTGGTGCCGGAACATTCCGCCATGGCCTCTGCCACGGCTCGCGTACCGGCGGCGAACGGCGCCAGCTCGAAGACGCCCATCGGTCCGTTCCAGAACACGGTCCCGGCGCCGGCGATGGCCTCCTTGTACCGCTCGGCGGTCTCCGGCCCGATGTCGACGGCCATCCATCCGCCCGGGATCGCGTCGGCTCCGACGACCTTCGTCTGGGCGTTTTCTTCCACCCGTTCCACCACAAGGACGTCACGGGGCAACACCAGGCGGCCGCGGCTGCTCTTGGCCTTCTCCAGAGCCCCGGCGGCCATCTCCAGCCCCTCCGCGTCCACCTTGCTGGCTCCGGTATCCAATCCCTGGGCCCTCAGGAATGTCGTGCTCATGGCTCCGCCGATGAGCAACGTGTCGGCCAGGTCGAGGAAGCGGTCGATGACCTTGATCTTGTCGGTGACCTTGGCTCCTCCCAGCACCACCACGAACGGGCGTTGGGGCTCGGACAGGATGCCCTCGAGAGCATCGACCTCTTTCTCCATTGCCAAGCCGGCGACTGCGGGAAGGGCGCGGGCCAAACCGGCGGTGGTGACATGCGCCCGGTGCGCGGCACTGAAGGCGTCGTTAACGAACACGTCGCCCAGGCGTGCCAACTCCTCGACGAGTTCGGGGCTGTTCTTCTTCTCCCGCGGGTCGAAGCGGGAGTTCTCGAGGAGGAGTACGTCCCCCGGCTGCATGGCCGCCACGGCCGCTTCAGGCCCGGGGCCGGAGAGTTCGTCGAGCTTGCGGACCGGCGTCGCCAGAAGATCGGCCAGGCGCATGGCCACCGGGTCGAGGGCGAATGCGGGGTCGGGGGCGTTCTTGGGACGTCCTAGGTGCGACATGAGGATCACGCGGCAGTTCTGCTCGCGGAGGTACTCGATTGTCGGGATGGCAGCCCTGATGCGGCTGTCGTCGGTAACCCGCCCCTCCTTGATGGGAACATTGAAGTCGACTCGGACGAGGACCCGCTTGTTGGCGAGGTCGATATCGCGCACCGTCTTCTTCCTCATATCGGCACCCCTCTTTCTGGTCTCGGAGCTCCGATCGGCTCCCCTAGAGGAGCCGGCTGCTCAGATCAACCATCCGGTTGGAGAAGCCCCATTCGTTGTCATACCAGATCACGAGCTTCGCCTGCTGTCCCATCACCATGGTCAGGGATGCGTCGAACACCGCCGAATGAGGATTGCCGACGATGTCGGAGCCCACGATCGGCTCCTCGGTATACTCAAGAATCCCCGCCATCGGACCGGCTGCAGCCTCTCTCACGGCCGAGTTGACCTCTTCCATCGTCGCCTCGCGCCCCAGGGTGACGCTCAGATCCACCACAGAGCCGTCGGGTACCGGAACCCGCAGCGCGTAGCCGTCCAGCTTGCCCCTCAGCTCGGGGATGACCAGGCCGATAGCCCGCGCCGCCCCTGTGGACGTGGGGATGACCGAGAGCGCGGCAGCCCGGGCCCGCCGCAGATCCTTGTGCGGCAGGTCGAGGATCCGCTGGTCGTTGGTGTACGCGTGCACAGTGGTCATGAAGCCTTGCTGGATACCGAACGAGTCCACCAGGACCTTCGAGACCGGGGCGAGGCAGTTCGTGGTACACGACGCATTGGAGAGTATGTTGTGCCGAGAAGGGTCGTAGTCGGCATCGTTCACCCCCATCACCACAGTAATATCGGGATCCTTGGCCGGCGCGCTGATGACGACCTTGCGAGCTCCCTGGTCGAGGTGCCTACCGGCTGCGGCACGGTCCGTGTAGCGGCCCGTACATTCGAGCACCACGTCCACCCCTAGCTCACGCCAGGGCAGCAGTGAGATATCGGTAGCTGAGAGGACCTGGATCTCCTTGCCTCCGAAGAGGATGCTCTCCGCGGTGTGGCCGACCTCGTCCGGCCATACGCCGTGAACGCTGTCGTACTTGAGCAGGTGCGCGAGCGTCCCGGCGTCTGTGATGTCGTTCACCGCCACGACGTCGAGGTCGCTCTGCCGCCCGACGATCGCTCTGAGGATCAGGCGGCCGATCCGTCCGAATCCGTTGATCGCTACTTTGGTGCTCATCGACGAACGCTCCTCCTAGGGACTCGTCCCCATCGTTTCACGGGTGTGATCTCATGCGGCGGCCCCTCGGGATACTACCACCACGGCCCCTTTTCGCTTCCTCCGTCTCGGCGGCCTCCACCAAACGCCTGAGACGGTGGTTGACGGCGGACCGGGTGAGGCCCTCTTCTCCAGCCTCGGCAAGTTCGTTGAGATTCAAATACGGGAAGCGCAGCCGGAGGTCCGCCATCTCCCGAAGGGCCGCCGGAAGAGCCTCCAAGCGGCCGGAACGCTCAAGGGTGGCTATGGCTTCAAGTTGATGGGAGGCGGCGGCGCTCGTGCGCCGAAGGTTGGCGGAATCACAGTTGGCCAGGCGATTGGCGCGAGAGCGCACCTCCCTCACAACCGACTGCTCCTCCACCTGGAGGGCGGCCTCATGAGCGCCGGCGAGAGCCAGCAGACCGGCCACCTCATCCCTCCCTTTCAGGTACACGACGTAGCTGCCCCGGCGATACCGCATACCCGCATGGAACTCCAGGTTGCCCAGCATTCGTACCAGGTCGGAGGCCAAAGCCTCGTGTGGCGTGAGGATCTCGAGGTGGGCTTCCCGCTGTGGGGAGTTGGCCGATCCCGACCCGATGAGGCACCCCCGAAGGAACGCGCTCCGGCAGCAACTCTTCTTGACCAGCCTGCGGGCGATGCCAGGCCGCAGTTCGAAGGAGTCGCTCAGCACTCCCATCTCGTTCAGAGCCTGGAGTGCGGCCGGCGTGCCCGGGAGATGGACCTCGTACACCAGGCGGTGCTGAAAGCGAGGCTCCCGCCGGGCCGCCAACTCCCCTTCGGCCCCGTACTCTTTGAACACCGAGTAAACCAGCTTCGCGGCCGCCTGTACGGTCGTGCCGATGAGGATCTCATAGCGCTCGGCCTCGGTGTGCCCGCCGTGAATGAGGAAGCTCCCCGCAGTGTGCATGAGACCGGCCGCAGCCGCCAGCCGGCAGCACCCCTGTTTCTCTTCCACCCTGGCCAGCTCCTCGCGGAAGGCACGGGTGAAGCCGGGACCCAGCCTATCCCTCCTGTTCGATGTCGCGATGCGATACGCTGATGACATACCTCGGCTCTCCTCGCAGCCGCCGGGCAAGATCTTCCACAAGCGCCACCGACCGGTGCCGTCCTCCGGTACACCCTACTGCCAGGACCAACCGCCGCTTCTGCTCGCTCACGAAGCCCGGAGCCAGCAATTCGAGCAGGGAGACCACCCGGTCAAGGAAGTTCCCAGCTTCAGCCCGCCCTAACACATAGTCCTTCACCTCGGGATCCAGCCCGGTATGTGGCCGAAGTTCCGGAACCCAATGGGGGTTGGGAAGAAACCGCGCATCAAGGACGACGTCGGCGTCGTCCGGAAGGCCGTACTTGTATCCGAACGACTCCAGGCTCACGAACAACTGGTTGCGCAAGCGCTCGGCCATGAGGTTCTCCTCGAGTCGCCGGCGCAATTCCCTGGGGGTCAACCCGCTGGTATCGATCACCAGGTCTGCCTGAGACCGGAGCGGAGAGAGCAGTTCACGTTCCTGGGCGATGGCCTCATGCAGGCTCCCCCGCGACAGCGGGTGCGGCCGGCGGGTCAGTTGATACCGGCCGACGAGAGCTTCATCGGAAGCCTCAAGGAAAAGAAGGCGGAAGCGGATCCCCATCTCCCTGAGGTGGGCGAGAGCCTGTCCGAGTTGCTCGAAGTAGAGCCGCCCCCGCACATCGAAGACAAGGGCGACCCGGTCGACCCGGCTCCCCTCGAGGGCGAACAACTCCACCACCCGCTGAAGCATCTGCGGCGGCAGATTGTCGATGCAGAAGTACCCCATGTCCTCGAAGGTGGCGACCGCCTCAGACTTCCCCGCGCCGGACATGCCCGTGATGACCGTCATGCTGAGTTGGGACAGGCGGTCCGCCATGTCAGCTCCCTTCGCCGGGTGACGCGCCGGTCGTTCCTCCACTCCTTCGGCCGACCCACCCCTCGTGGTCGAGCAGTCGCTCCTTCCAGGTCGGGTCGTTCCCGTAGCGGCCCATGGTCCCGTCCGACCGGATGACCCGGTGGCACGGCACCACTACGGGGATGGGGTTGCACGCCATGGCGTTGCCGACCGCCCGGGCCGCACGGGGGTAGCCGGCCATATCCGCCAACTCGCCGTAGCTCACCGTCTCCCCCGCCGGAACGGACATCAGAGTCTCGAACACCGCCACTTCGAACGAGCTCAGTCCAAGGTGATCGAGCGGGGCCTCGGTCAGCGTCCAACCTGTGCGCCGGCCGGCGAAATAGGCCTCCAGTTCCTCCCTCCAATGTGACAGGGCCTCCGCATCGGCCGCCTCGGGCGTTGCCTCGGCGCCCTCTCGCTGAACCGAGCACGGGCCGGCCCCCTCCCCTGGCAGGTCGACACCCATGAGCCTTGCCTCACTCACGTACACCCACCCCTCTCCCCAGGTGGTTTCGTAGGACGCCGCGTAGCCGCCGTCAACCCGTCTTGTGGACATACCTGTACACCTCTCTCGCCACCTTTCCCGGCAATCCGGGCACAGCCTCCAGTTCCTCCCGCGACGCCTCCAGGAAACGTTCGGGCGATCCAAAATGCTGGACGATCGCCTTCTTCCGCTTCTCGCCTATCCCAGGGATCTGATCGAGGATGGACATGGTCGTCTTGGCCATCCTCCTCGTTCGATGGTACCCGAGAGCGAAGCGATGCGCTTCGTCTCTCACCTGGCGCAGTAACAACAGTCCGACATCGTCCTGCGGCAGGACGAGGGGGCCCGACGACCAGGGCACGAACAGTTCCTCCTCTCGCTTCGCCAGGGCGACAAGCCCCACCGCGTCCGTTAGCCCCAGTTCCTCCAGTGCGGCCACCGCCGCCCCCAGTTGCGGCTTGCCCCCGTCCACCATCACGAGGTCGGGCACCGCCTCGAAGGACGGGTCGTACTCCTCCGCGCTCGGGCGCGCCTGGGCCCGCGTGAACCGGCGCAACAGCACCTCGCGCATGGCACCGACGTCGTTCTGGCCCACAGTGGTCTTTATGGAGAACTTCCGGTAGTCGCTCTTTTTGGCGGCGCCCCCCTCGAACACCACCATGGACGCGACGATATCCTCTCCCTGCAGGTTGGAGATGTCGAACCCCTCGATGCGGATAGGAGGGGCCTCAAGGCCCAGGGTCTGTTCCAAAGCACTGAGAGCCCCGTATCGGCGCTCCCGGCTGCGGTCGGCCCTCAGCCTCTCGTGAGCGAGTGCGAGGACAGCGTTCTGATGGGCCAACTCCTGCAGCCGACGCCTGTCGCCGCGCTCCGCATGCCGCACCTCTACCCGGGAACTTCGTAGCCCCTCGAGGAAGGCGGCCAGTGCCTGTAGATCATGCACCGTCGCCGGCACCACGAGTTCGGCCGGCACCGTGGGCGATGTGGAGTAGTACTCAGCCACGAACCGTTCGAAGATCTCCTCCTCATCGGCGCCTGCCGCGTTCACCAGGGTGAAGCTGCGCCGGTCGGCGAGCTTGCCGTCCCGGGTGATGAAGATCTGTACGTTGGCTCCCCAGTCGTCGACGGCGAGTCCGACGATGTCGGCCGAGCCCAAGGCCCCGGACTCGATCTGCTGGCGCTCCAGTACGTGCGTGAGCGCCTCCAACCGGTCACGGAACACCGCGGCAGCCTCGAAATCCTGGCGCTCGGCGGCCTCCCGCATGGACGCGCGCAGCCGGGCGACCACCCTCGTCTGGCGCCCGCTCAGGAAATCCACGACCTGGTCGATCACGGCGCGGTACTCGGCCCTGTCGGCCCCTCCCACGCACGGTGCCGGACAACGCTTGATATGGAACTGCAGGCAGGGCGAACCGGACGGCCTGCCCGGCTCCCGCCCCCGACACGTGCGCACCGGGAACACACGCCCGAGCACGTCGAGCGTGTCTCTGACCTTGGCAGCACTGGCGTAGGGCCCGAAATAGAGATCACCCTTGCGATGCGGCTGCCTCGTGAACATCACCCGGGGATACTCGTCCTCAATGGTGATCATGATGTAGGGATAGGATTTGTCGTCGCGCAGACGGATGTTGAACGCCGGCCGGTGCTCTTTGATGAGGTTGTCCTCGAGAAGAAGGGCTTCCACCTCATTGCTGGTGACGATCCACTCGAGACTTGCCGCCCGACCGATCATCTCCCGCTCCTTGGCGCTCACCCGCACACCTTCGCCGCCGAGCGCGGCCTGGAGGTAGTTCGCCAAGCGCCTGCGGAGCGACAGGGCCTTGCCCACGTAGATGACGTCGCCGGCCGACCCGCGGTAGAGGTATACCCCGGGCAGATCGGGGGCGAGTTTGATCTGTTCTCGGAGGTCGGTGGAGGCACTCATGGCTGATTCAAAGTTTACCCCAGCGACCCCTTGCGAGAGTCCGTACGAGCGCTCATTCAGCGCTCCGCCTGCCGCATGTGGTACTTTCGCCGCCTAGCGTCTCGCACATACCAATGGGGGTACACGTGGCTCTTGCAGGACTGCCCATCGAAGAACGCGAAATGGTGCTCGATCTGCTCGCACAGATCCGTCAACGCATGCTCACACCGGAGAAGCTCCGCGAATGGGACGCCGGAGAGATCTTCCCCGAAGAAGCCATCCGTGAGTTGCTCGGCCCCAAGATCGGTCTGCAGCTCCTGTTCATCCCCGAGGAATACGGGGGCATGGGAGGGGGCGCCCGCGACATCGCCGCCGTCTCCGAGGAAATGGCCAAGATCTGTCTGGGGGTGGCGACGGCCTTCTTGGCCATCCACCTGGGCACCGATCCCATCCTCGTGGGCGCCACCCACGAGCAGAAAGAGAAGTGGCTTGGGAAGCTGGCCGAGGAAGGCGCCATCGTCGCCTACGGGGTCACCGAACCCGAAGCGGGCAGCAACCTCCAGAGCCTCAAGACCACGGCCACCCCGGTCACCGGGGATGATGGCTCCATCGTCGGTTACAGGATCAACGGCAACAAGCAGTTCATCTCCAACGGGGGCTACGCCGACTTTCTCACCGTCCTTGCCGACACGCCTGAAGGGCCGAGCTTCTTCATCGTGGAGAAGGGCACCCCCGGCTTCACTCCCGGCAAGGCAGAGGACAAGCACGGCATCCGTAGCTCCAACACCGCCCCCCTCACCTTCGACGACGTCTTCGTTCCCGTCGAGAACCTCGTCGGCGGCCTTCCGGGAAAGGGGCTCATCCAGGCCAACGAGGTATTCGGGTACACCCGGCTGATGGTGGCCTGTTTCGGGCTGGGAGGCGGGGTAGCCGCATTGCAGAAGGTGATCCCCTACGCGAAAGAGCGCATCCAGTTCGGCTCACCGCTCATCGAGAAGCAGGGCTACACCCACAAGTTGATCCTTCCCTTCGCGGCTAAGCTGGAAGCATCCCGGGCTTTTATCGAGGAGGTCGCGGAGCGTCTCGACTCCGGCGAGTCCGATCTGCAGGTGGAAGGCGCCATCGCCAAGCTGTTCGCCACCGAGACCGGCAACGCTGCGGCCGATGCGGCCATCCAGGCATTGGGCGGCTACGGCTATATCCGCGAGTACGACGTGGAGAAGATCAAACGCGATGTCAAGATCACCACGATCTATGAGGGAACCAGCGAGATCCAGCAGCTCATCATCAGCACCTTTCGCTGGCGATCGTCGGTACAGTCACGATACGAGTTCTACGAGAACCTGGCGGTACAGATGGATGCCATCGCCGGCGAGCACCGGCAACTCAAGGCCGACGTGTTCGCGGGCTTGGTGCGCCTGGTCAACCGGATCATCGAGGAGGCCCACAAGGCCAAGGCCACCCGCCAGCAGTACGTGATGTTCCACATCGCCACGTTGGCCACCGTCGCGGAGACCGGAGCGGCTCTCGTCAAGAAAGCAGCGGAGGCCGCCGGTACCGATCGGGCCGAGTATCTGGCCGCTTGCGCCCGAGTCAACACGGCTCTCGCCACCCAGACCGCCTTCGCCATTGCCAACGAGGTCCTCCACGGCACTCGGAAATGGGAACCCGCCGAGGCGCAAGCCGTGCTCGCTTCGGCAGGCTTCGACTACGCGGCCGCTCAATCGGGGATGATCCTCGACATGGATGCGCTTGCGATCCAGATCTCGGAAGGAGCCTTCAAGTGAAAGACGCAGGAAGATGAGAGATGTAGGAGAGCTTCTCCAGCTGTTCGCCGACGCCCACGGCATGTCCGGCTTCGAGGACGACGTCGCCGAACTGCTGCGCGCGGAACTTGCACCCTTGGTCGACGAAGTGCGCACCGACGCGATGGGCAATGTGATCGCCGTCCGTAAGGGTGAAGGGCCGAAGGTCATGGTGGCCGCCCACATGGACGAGATCGGACTGGCCGTCTCCCACGTCGACGACGAGGGGTTCCTCCGCGTCGTATCGGTAGGCGGCTTCTTCGATCAGATCATCCTCGGCCAGCGCGTGATCGTCCACGGTCAGGGCGGCCGACAGGTTCCCGGTGTCGTCGGCGCCCGCCCGCCGCATCTCATGGATGCCGAAGAGCGCAAGAAGATGGTCAAGCTCAAGGACATGTTCGTGGATTGTGGGGCTCGGAACCAGAGCGATGCCATTGAGATGGGCATCGAGATCGGCTCGCCCATCACTCTCGACCGTCAGTTCACCCGGCTGGGCAGCGACTGTGCCACCGGCAAAGCCTTCGACAACCGGGCCGGCGTGGCCATGATGGTTTCCGCGCTCCAGCGCCTGAAGGACCGACCGGTGAAGGCGACTGTGTATGCGGTGGGGACCGTCCAGGAGGAAGTAGGGCTGAAGGGGGCCCGGACCAGTGCCTTCGGCCTGGAGCCGGACGTGGCCATCGCCACCGACGTCACTATTCCCGGGGACCACCCGGGTGTCAGCAAGAACGAGAGTCACGTGACGACGGGCGGGGGTCCGAGTATCACCATCCTGGACGCGGGCGGCCGCGGGGTCATCGCTCCGCGACCGGTCGTGCGCTGGCTGCGGGAGTCGGCCGAGGCGGAGTCTATCCCCTACCAGTTGATGGTGGGTGACGGCGGCAACACCGACGCCACGGCCATCAGCATTAGCCGGGCGGGCGTCCCCTGCAGCGTCATCAGCTGCCCCGCCCGCTACATCCATTCTCCCGTGGAGGTCATCTCCCTGAGCGACCTGAAGAACGGGGCCGCGCTCATCGCGGCAGCCATCGAGCGGGCGCACATCTACTTCTAGCCGGAGCCGTTCGAGTCGCACGACTGGGAGCGGGGCGGCGTTCGTTGCTCGAGCACCATCTGGTAGATGCGCTCGACACGCTTCACAGACCCCTCGAAGTCGTTCTCGTCTGCATACTTGAAACTACGGCGGGCGCCCGACATGCGGAGCGCAGGATTATCGAGGAGACGGTCGATGTGGGCGGCCAGGTCGGTGGCATCGCCGGGGCGGAAGAGGAAATCCGGCCCGGCGGCGAGCGCAGCCGAGGCGCTTTCCGGCGCGTCTGCGATGAGTGCGGGCAGGCCGGCCGCCATCGCGTCCACCACAACCATCCCTTCGAGTTCCACTTCGCTCGCGTGCACGAGCAGCGTCGCCTCGTCATACAACTTCGTGAGCCGATCGTCGTCCGCATATCCGAACTCGACCGGCACTTCCAACCGCGCCGCCAGCGCCCGCAATTCACCCTCTCGCGGCCCGGCGCCTGCAATCACCAGTCGTATGTCCGGGCGGTGCTCGGAGAGTGCCACCGCCCGAATGAGCACGTCCTGGCGCTTCTCCCGAGACAAGCGGCCCACGCACAGGAGGACATACGGTGGCCCTCCGCGCTCTAGGTTGCGGGTCACATGCAGACGGGGACCGTTCGAAACCACCCAGGTCGGCGTGGTGAGCCCGTGCTCGTGCAGGCGCCTGCACCCGAACTCCGTTGGGGAAATCACGGCGGCGGACGGTTGGAAGACGTTACGTATCCACAGGCGGTAGACCAGCGTCGCCGGGCTGCTGGAGCGGATACGGATGTCGTACAGAAGATGCTGGGGCTGAACATGGAATGCGGAGACACACGGGATTCCCATCCTCCCGGCGACTCTCACCGCTCCGTGACCGAGACGGAAGGGGAACTGCACGTGCACGAGGTCGACGCCGGCGAATACGGATTCAAGGATCGACCGAGTGGGCCAGCCGAACGTGAAACCGTTGTCCCGCATGGCACCGCTATCCACAATCCGGAAACCAGGCACCTGCACCATACCGGGCCCCGGTGGATCGGTCGAGATCACCGTAACGTCGTGGTTGAGGCGAAGGGCCTCGACAAAACGCCGCCCCGTGACGTTGCCACCGGAGATCCCCTCGTACGTGTCGGTCACGAACGCGATGCGCATACGCACCTCGGCGTCTCATCCGGCCGTCGCTCTTCCATGAAAAGCAGCATACCCAGCCGGTGGGATTCCCTACCACGCTGGGAGCAAGCACAGCGCCCGTCCGACCTCTGGCGAGCCGGCGGGACAACCCGCCATGCTCTGCCGTACCACTCAGTTCCGCTGCCCGAGCTCAGCGTCAGGCGCCGGTTGCGTGCGTATCCAGACCGTGCGTTGCGGGAAGGGGATCTCGAGCCCGGCTTGGTCGAACGCCTTCTTGATACGGGCCCGCATGTCACGGCCGACCGACCATTGGGACCCCGGCCTGGTCTTCACGACCAGACGGACACTGATGGAGTCGGGCCCGAACTCCTCCACCCCCCACACCTCCGGTTCTTCCACGATGTTTTCGCAGCCCCCGGAACGCCAGGCCTCGACGGCCACCCTCTTGATCAACTCGGTGGCTTCGGCAATGTCGGCGTCATACGGAACGGGCAGGTCGAGAACTATGCGAGCCCAGTACTGCGACTTGTTCCCGGCCTTCCGGATCTCCCCATTGGGTACGTGCCACAGGGTGCCGTCCATGCTCCTCAATCTGGTGATTCGAAGGCTTACCTCCTCCACCACGCCCGTGGTGTCTCCTACGTCGACGATATCCCCCAC
>CAZWAR010000018.1:0-33558 GCA_964631965.1 uncultured Gaiellales bacterium | reverse complement strand
GCACGAGCGGGGCCTCGGCCACCATCTACTTCACCGGCACCCGCCTGGACTGGATCGCCATGAAGGGCACCACGACCGGGATCGCCGAGGTGTACGTGGACGGGGTGTGGAAGGCCCGAGTCGACCTGCGGGCGACGAGCGCCAGCTACCAGTTGACCCTCTTCTCCACAGGCACTCTGTCCGCCGGAGAGCACTGCGTCGAGATCGCCTGCAGCCCTGCCAGCCCGAGCGGCGCCTACGTGACCGTGGATGCCGTCGATATCTGGGGCAGCCTGTCGGATCCGCCTACCCGCTATGAGCAAACCGACAGCCGTATCGTCAAGACCGGCAAATGGGTCGACTTCGCCAAGGATGCGGCCTCGGGCCAAAGCTATGGGCGTTCCTGCACGAGCGAGCCGGCTGCGTCGGCCACCATCCGCTTCACCGGCACCCGTCTGGATTGGATTGGCATGAAGGGGACGACGCCCGGTCTAGCGGATGTCTACCTGGACGGCACTCTCATGTCGACCATCGACCTGAACGCCGCCACCGCGGAGTACGACGTGGTGGTCTGGTCCACGGGGACACTTCCCAGGGGCGATCACAGTGTGCGCGTAGTGCGTAACCCGCGCAGCGAAACAGGCCAGTTCCTGACCCTCGATGCCGTGGATATCTGGGGGACGATCAGGACGCCGTCCTAGCAGGCGCGAGCCGGCTGCCGCCTGTGGGCCCGACCGGAGCCGGTGATGGGGCCACGTCCGCGACTGAGACCCGCGAGATAGTCAGACCTCAGTTCGTCTCCGGCCGGCGGGAACAGTGCCGCGTCGGGGATGGCTGCGGCCGGGCACCGTCTGCCAGCACCACACATGAGTCTGAAAGAAGTTCCTTCTCGTGCGCACGCGTAGATCGCGGGGACGATCGGCTCTCGAGCGAGCAAGCTTTTGTATAGTAATAGTATTGACATAGTCACCATAATACGCTATTAATCCCGCCACGCGGAAAAGTCACCTTTCAGGTCGGGGGATTCGGGCATCCCGGGACTTCCCAATCTGCAGAAGACAAACCGTAGCCCCGCTTTCTTGACGCCGGGGCTTGTAGAGAAGTTCTGTGTAGAAAGGGGAGCGTAAAACAATGATCAAGAAAATGCTGGCCGTAGTGGTGATAGTGCTTGGAGTGGCGAATATGGCCCTCGGTGTGACCTTCATCACGATCGGAATGACCAAGCAGAGCTACCTGCATACGACCATGGATCAGGAGAAGATTACCCTGACCCTTAGCGACGAGCAGGTCGCTGCCGGCAACTACATCGACACGGCCGCCGAAGCGCAGGCAGCCGGGGACCTTGTCCGCGAGCATCGCCACGCGATGGGTACGTACGATGAGGTGCTCGGCGGGGGCAGGTTCGATCCAAACAATCCCGAGCAGCTTACCTACGCCCAGGCACTCAACCTTGAGAACTACCTGTATCTGGCGGTCGCGTCGTTCGGTCTCACTACGGTCGCCACCGTCGCCGGCATCGGCATGCTGGTGACCGGTATTGCCCTTGCGATTGTCGGTGGCTTCGTCCTGTTCTGGCGGAGAAAGGCACAGGCGGTGGAGGTCTGACGCCCCGGACTGGGAAGGTCTGACGGGAGCGCCGCCCACCCTCTCGGGGATCTGGGTCGCGCTTGATCCCCAAACAGCTCCATCTGTGGAAGCCCGGTCGATCCCGACCGGGCTTCCGGCTGCGCGGGTCAGAATGGAGCCGGAGTGAGTCCCCCGGCTCAGGTGCCTCGCTCCGCCTTCTTTCCGGCAGGATGGATGTTCTTCGTGGGCCCCTCGATGGTGCAAGCTGATCCAACCTCACCAGCGGCGTTGCCACGAGGTGCACGCCGCTGCGCGCCGCTGAGGGAGATGCGGCACCGCGCCGTTCTCTGATTCATGCGGTGAACGCAATGATGAGGGCAGAAGCGGCGAGGATCGCCGCCTGGATGGCTATCCCGAGCGCCGGGCCTGCCGTGCCGTGCGGGAAGCGGCTCCAGTGGCTCGGAAACCACCTGATTCTCTGCTCGTAGGGGAGTAGGGAGTTCAGTACGTCGAGATCGGGCACCGCGGAGACTGCTCCAGCGAGGATCATGGCGCCGGAAAAGCCGAACGCCAGATAGCCGGCGACGAAGATCACGAACGACGCGAGAACGTCTGCGACCGCGGCCAGGTTGCGGTATCTCACCCTCGTGTAATCCCAATGGGGCACAAGGTCGAGCACGACGTGGAGGACGAGGGCCAACGGTAGCAGGAGCCACAATGGAGCGTGGAGGGCGGCGCCCAGAGCCAGGCCGCTTGTCGCGTGGACCACTACCCACATGGGACGAACTCCGCCTTCCCAGTACTCCTCACTCGTTGCCCTTCCCTCGGTCGACCCTCGTCCTACCGTAGCGCATCGGCCGAACATCGGTTACCGGCGCCGCCGGGGTCGGGTGACATGGGGCGCTGGGCGCGGCTGGTCGCCGGGCCACCGCCAGGCGCGCCGGAACACATACGCGACGCTGCTAAAATGGGGCCGCTATGCAGATCTTTCGCATCTCCGACCTCGAAGCCGCGACGGGGCTCCCCAGGTCCACCATCTATCACTATCAGCGCGTAGGCCTCCTCCCTCCGGTCCACCGTACGGGAGGCAGTCCGGCGTCCTACTGCCAAGCGCATGTCGAAGCACTTGAGAATATCCGTGGCCTTCGTGAAGAGGGTCTGAGCGTCGCCGCCATAAGATCGCGGTTCGAAGACGGATCGAGCAGGCCACAGCCGGAGCCGCCCGACCTCGCAGAAGAGGCGAGCAGGGCCATCAAGAGGCGGATCCTGGAGCACGCCGCCCTCCAGTTCGCTCGAAAGGGCTACCAGGGTACGCGCTTGGTGGACATCTTCGAAGCTACCGGTGTGAGCGCCAATATGTTCTACGGCTACTTCGGAGGCAAGAGGCAACTCTTCGTGCAGGTTGTGGATCGTTTTGTGCGCGAAGCACTGACCGAGGGGCAGGACCGGATCTGTAGCGAACCCGACCCCGTGAAGCGCCACCTCTTGAGAGCCACGAGGTTCCTCAGCCTTCGCGACCTCAGCCCGGAGATGCTCACCTTCCTCAGAGCTGAAGCCCTGGATGCCGACGACGACACCAAGCACCTTCTCTCCGATATCTATCGCGAACTCGTCCGCTACATACTCGAGGACCTGCGCACTCTGAGGCGCGAGGCCGCCGTTCAGCCCAGCGCGAACGACGAGATGTTGGCGTTCGCTCTCTTCGGTGCGAAGGAGAGTGTCGCCATGCGCCTCACCTGGGATGCCGACTTCTCCCTCGAGGACTACTTGTGGGCCAATCTCGAGGTGTTCCTCTCCGTTCGCGCCCTGTATGGCGGCCCGACGGATTTCGTCGCCGAGCGCAGGCGATATGCCCCATTCGTCGGTACCTTGGCTGCCCGGCCTCCCATCGGCGTCCCGCCCCAGAGTTGACGTTCTCAGCCGGTTGGTCTACGGTAGGAACGATTATTCCCGGCCGTAGCCTACCCTGCCGGCCGGGCCTGGCGCTAATACAGGGAGAGGACATGCAGGAAAAGGGAAATGACAAGACCGTCAGCCGCCGCGACTTTCTCAAGCTGGCAGGAGCAGCCGGAGCCGCCGTCGGGCTGGGAGCCGGGTTGGGGGGCCTCGTAGCGGCCTGCGGCAGCTCCGAAGAGACGACCACCACGGCGGGGGCCACTACGACGACGGGAGCCGCCGGCACCACCACGACCGGAGCCGGCTCATCCACCACGGTGAGCACGGGCGCCACCGCAGGGCGGCCCGTCAAGATCGGATACGTCTCGCCGAGGACCGGCGCGCTGGCACTGTTCGGACAGCCCGACTCTTACTGCGTCGACCGCTGGAACGAGGCCGTGGCCGGCGGGCTGGTGTGCGGTGACGGGCAGAACCACCCGATAGAGATCATCGTCCGTGACAGCCAGTCGAGCTCCGACAGGGCGTCGCAGGTGGCGGCCGAGCTCATCAACAACGAGGGCATCGACATGATGATGGTGGCGTCGACCGCAGACACCGTTCCGCCGGTCGCCGACCAGTGCGAGGCGAACGGGGTCCCCTGTGTCTCTACGAACTGTCCCTGGCAGTCCTATTTCTTCAGCCGCGGGGGCGACCCCGCCGTCGGTTTCAAGTGGACCTACCACTTCTACTGGGGCATGGAAGACATCATCACGTCGCAGATCGCGCTGCTCAACCAGCAGCCGACCAACAAGATCTACGCCGCGCTCTGGCCGAACGACTCCGACGGCAACGCTTACCGCAACGCCTGGCCGGCGGCCTTGGACAAGGCCGGCTACCAGCTGGTGGACGGTGGTGCATTCCAGCCGGGCACGGAGGACTTCTCCACCATCATCAGTCAGTTTAAGTCGGCAGGAGCGGAGATTGTCGGCGGCCTCACCTCCCCGCCCGATTTCGGCATCTTCTGGCATCAGTCCCTGCAGCAGGGCTATCACCCGAAGATCGTCATCGTCGGGAAGGCGCTGCTCTTCAACCAGGTACTCGATTCTCTCGGCGATATCGCCATCAACCTGAGCACCCCGGCCGTGTGGACCCCGGCCTGGCCGTACAAATCCTCGCTCACCGGCGAGACCTGTCGCGAGTTCTGCGACGAATACGAGCGGCGGAACAACATCGAGTGGTCGCAGTTGCTGGAGCAGTACGCCAACTTCGAGGTGGCGGTCGACACCCTCAAGCGGACCACGAACATCGACGACAAGGAATCGATCCTCGCCGCTCTCTCCAGCGCCAACCTCACGACGGTCCAGGGTCCGGTGGACTTCACGGCTCCAGTGGCCGCCAACAGCATCCGGCCGGTCAAGAACGTCTACCGGGTGGCCTGTGCCACCGGGCAATGGGTCAAAGGGGAGAAGTGGCCGTTCGACCTGGTCATCGTGGGCAACGCCGGGTGGCCGGCCCTGCCGGTGGAAGCCGAACTGCAGCTGCTTTCGTAGGAGCGGCCGCACTGTCCTATCGAAGACATGAAAGCCTGCGTGGACTTCATCGATGCGCAAGGGGTGAGCGAGGGGGCGCAGGCCGCCCGAGCGGCCTGCGCCCCCTCGCTCATCGTCCAGCAACCGATCCCCGCGCCTGCGCTTCTCAGCGGATCTGTCCCCGGATCTCCCCGCTTGGGTTCGTGACCGATCCCACGCTCACGTACGCCTGACCGCTCTCGAGGAGAGCGACGAAATCAGCGATGTTCTTGCCCTCCAGCGGGCCGATGAAGACCGCCGCATCGAAGCTGCCGGACGCGATGGTGCCGGTCACTTGGCCTTGGCCGTAACGGCCCGATAGGAGGATCAGCACGCCGGGACCGTTGCTGCCTGTCGCTCCCTGATGTACACGTGAGGAGTCAGGGTCGGTGAGGTTGGCCACGCTGAGGGAGAAATGGATCCGGTCACCTGAGGCATCGACCGTGAAGGTGGCGGCACCCGTGGCCTCGGTGTCCACCGGCGGGACCATCTCGCCGCCCGACAACCATGCCTTGTAGGTCATCTGTCCGTCCGTGGCGGGCGTTCCGGTCGTGGACGTGCTTGCCGCGGCAGAGGAGGTAGTGGCAGCTGTGGGCGAGGTCGAGCCCACTCCGGTCGTAGGCGGAGCGCTGGTCGGTGGGGTCGTGGAGCTGGTTACCGTGCTGCTAGAGCAGCCGACCACGGTCGCTGAGGCCAAGGCCAGACCGGCGAGGAGAAGCGGCATGAGCAAGTGGCTTCTTTTCACCTCCGGACCTCCCGAGAGACGATAGCCGTGGTGCGCCCTCATTCGCAGCGTCCACAGCGGACTTTCCCGACCGCAGGTTCGTTCAGTCATGGTGGCATGCGCACCGCCAGACCTTCTGCGTGCGGTCACTCCTCATGGTAGCGTGGGCACCTGAGAGAGGGCGGCGGTTGGCGCCGGCCTCTCTGCATGGCAGGACGGTTGCCGGCAAGAGCTCTCGAGATCGGAGGGGTCCCGACGTGAAGGTACGCGCAACTCGCCGCCCGGTGTTCGCCGCCGCCGGTCTGCTCGCCACGGCCGTTATGCTCACCCTCAGCGCTCTCATCATCACCGGGACGGCTTTGGCCGCGGATCCAACTGTTGCCCGAGCTTCGATGCTCACCCGGTATGAACAGACCGACGAAGCGCTCTCCTATTCCGGCGAGTGGAGCACCGTGAGCAGAAGCGCCGCCTCAGGCCACAGCTTCGCCCGGGCCGATACCGCCGGCGCCTCCGTCAACATCACTTTTGTCGGGACGCGGCTCGACTGGATCGCTTCAGAGGACGCAAGAACCGGGCTGGCCGATGTATATCTCGACGGCGTCTTCGTGCAGCGGGTGAGCCTCAGAGCCTCGGGAGTCCTCTATCAAAGCGCCGTGTGGTCCACAGGGGATATCAGCGACGGCGTGCACACGGTGAGGATCGTCCGAAGCATGAGCGCGCCCTCCGGCACCTACGTCACCATCGATGCGGTGGATGTGGCTGGGACCCTTGCCCCGTGCCTATGGGTGGAAGAGAGCAGCTCCCTCCTGGCTTACGAAGACATCTGGGCTCCGCGCGCTGATCCGGCGTTCTCAGGAGGTGAAGACATCTCCACCTGTGCTCCAGGAGCCGCAGTCACAGTCGAATTCAGCGGCACGTACCTCGCATGGGTGGGCCAGAAGGACCCGGCGGGGGGCATCGCCAAGGTGACCGTGGACGGCGTCCACACCGTCAGCGTCGATCTTCATGGTCCTTGGACTTCCTACCAGCAGGCACTGTGGGACACCGGTCCGCTGACCCCGGGAGCGCACACGGTCAAGATCGAACGCACGGACGCCCACAACCCTGCTTCCTCCGGCACGTGGATGAACGTCGATGGGTTCTTGGTGGCCGGCACCGCGACGCAGGCCTACGTGTGGCGCCGGTGCGAAGACGACGACCCGAGGGTCTTGTACTGGGGGACGTGGATCACGATCCCTGTCTCCCAAGCCTCAGGGGGCAGCGATGAGAGAACCGCCACCGGCGACGCTATGGTGACGCTGACCTTCACCGGCGAGAAGCTCCAATGGATAGCGACGACCGGTCCCGGTTTGGGCAGGGCGGATGTGTCGGTGGACAACGGTCCGGTGCAGATCGTCGATCTCTCCGGACCGGCCAGTCTGAACGAACAGAAGGTCTGGTCCACCGGCACGTTGACCGACGGTACTCATACCGTACAGATCTCGCGGGACAAGAGTTCCCCCATGGGCACGTACATCGACGTGGATGCATTCGAGGTGCTCGGCAACCTCCCGTCTACGAAGGACAAGGAGGCCCTTCAGACCATGTGGGCTCAGCAGAAGCTCGTGGACCTCTCCTACCGGCCGGGGCCGGTCGACGGCAAGTTCGGCTATACCACGCGTGGTGCCCTCATCGCCTTCCAGAAGTGGGAGGGGCTGACGCGGAACGGGAGGCTCACCGACGAAGTCTTCTCCCGGCTTCGGACCGCCGCCCGGCCGACTCCCAAGAAGCAGGGCGGGAGCGAAGCCTGGATCGAGGTCGACAAGGCCAAACAGCTGCTCCTGTACTGCCGGGATGGGGCCGTGGTGTGGACCCTGCCCGTCTCCACGGGGAGTCCGAACGTGGGGTACGCGACGCCCTCCGGGACGTACAAGATCCAGCGCAAGACGCTGGAGACCAACCCGCGTTGGCACCCGATGTACATCGCGCCCCGAGGGAGGTACCTGGCGATCCACGGGTATCCGAACGTCCCCGTGGTCCGGGCCAGCCACGCCTGCATCCGCACCCAGATCTGGGACCAACGGGATCTGTATCCGCTCATTCCGGTGGGGATGCCGGTGTACGTGTACTAGCCGTTCTTGACGGCGCAATCGGGTGGCCGCTCGCTTATGGCGCGCCTCTAGCCGAACCGCTCGCTGCAGAGCTTCGCGACCCGCTGAGCAAGGGCCATGATCGTGAGGATCGGCGGTTTCCCCAAGGAGCGGGGGAGAAGCGACGCGTCGGCGACGTACAGGTTCTCTGGCAGGTGATCGGCGTGCAGCGGCAGCCGCTCTGCGCCGCTGAGCGGGAGGATGCCCCCGGGATGGCCGGCGTTGAGAGTCCCCAGGAAGGTCCTACCGGGGTCCAGTCCGGCTGCTGCCAGGATCTCGACGCACTGTTCCCTGGCCGATCCCAGCCGGCGCCGGTCGGTCGCCGTAAGGGCCTTGGTCACACGGTGACGGCCGACGGTGCCGCTCTCGCTGTCGGCCAGTTTGATCATGAGAGAGGCGATGCCGCGCCGGGGCGCTCTCCAGGCGGGGTCGAAGAAGTAGCTCAGGTAGTCGAAGTACGGCGATATGATGTAACCATCGCCCTCCACGTAGAACGGCATGGGCACTTCCGCATCGGCTCTGCCGGCTTCGTAGGGGGCGGCCACACAGAGCACCGGGTCGACGAACAGATGGTCCTCCGTGCGCAGGTTCGGCCGGGCGAGGATTGCCCCGGTGCCAAGTGCGCCCGCCGCCAGCACGACGAGGTCGGCGCCCAGGAAACGGCGGCGGGCGCCGCGGTGCACCACCACGCCGGTGGCCCTGCCGGAGCCCACGTCCCGGCCGGCGCCTGTTCCCGCGCCCACGCCCTCGACCACCACGCGTTCGACGGGCGCCCGGGTCTCGAGCCGGGCGCCTCTCTCGAGCGCCTGCTCGAGCACCTGGCGGCTGTCCCACTTGGCTCCGGTGGGGCAGCCGAGGACGCACCTGCCGCACCGATTGCAGCGGGAATAATCGACCAGCTTGGGAGTGACCTCCGGTTGCAGCCCGAGGCGTTCACAGGCTGAGTAGAGGCTCTCGGTAAGGGGCCGCCAGCGCCGTCGATGCGAGATCGAGGGGGCCAACTCCGCCTCCAACGAGCGGAACTCCTCGCTGAGATCGATGCCCCTCCGAAGGAGCTCCCGATCGCAACGAAGAGCGTTGACGGTGGACAAGACCGTCGTGCCGCCCGTACAGAGCCCGCGTACCAGGGCCATCCCGTCGCCGGCCTTGGATACGTTCATCGCGGGGAAGAGCAACCGGATCATCCGAGGGTCGCGGAGAAGCTGCGTGGAGCGCAGCCTCTCCAGACGCCCCAGGTCACCGGAGAACCGCCGGAACTCGCAGCCGGCTTCAAGGATGGTCACGTCCATGCTATCGGCCAGTCCCCGCGCCACCGCGGCGCCCCCCGCTCCGGTCCCCACGACGATGGCCGTCCTCATGCCCGCCCCTCTGCCGCCCGGATCAGGGCTCGGCAGCAGCCGGCGCCCTCGGTGATGCGCTCGCTGAATTCGAGACGAGCCCCTCGGAAGAGTCCGGCGACCACGCCGGCGTCGAACGCGCTCATGAGCCGGCAGGTGTCCGGGCTGTAGAAGTTGGAGAAGAAGCAGCGGGTCACGCCGATGCCGGAAGGCGCGCGGTCGATGCCCGCCCCTTCGCCCGTGCCCGCACCAAACCCTGCGCGCGTCCCGGGGTCCGCGGTCTCCTCGTGGGAGCTGATCTCGATCCCGATCTGCCGGTAGAGGAACTGGAGCGCCTCGAACGCTTCCCCGGGCCCTTTGATGCCGAGAAGGCGCCGGAAGTCGGCGCCCAAAGACTCAGCGTTGCGATAGAGCCGCTCCCCGACCTCTTCCGGCGCCGGGGGTGGCACACCCGGGGTCGAGGCAGATGAGGATGTGTCACTCCCTCGCTGGACCACCGCCGCTCGTGCCGTCGTGAACTCGGCATAGGCCGCCAACCGGCCGGCGAAGGGCAGCGCCTTCCGCTCTGGAGCGGGCGCTCCGAAAGCCTCGGCGGTTGCCTTGGCCAGCCGATCGAGCAGGTAGCCGCGGACGGCGACCGCCGGCAGATGACGCAGAAGGGTAAGGCGCAGGCTCACGATGGTCCGGGCTCGCCGGCTCGGGTCGCCCGACCGACCGTGACCACGGTCCGGCGTAGGCAGAGCATCCCGACGAGGAGGGCGATGGCGCCGTCCACGATGAAGTTGGCCAGATACAGCAGGTACTGGTCCTGGAGGGCGAAGAGTCCCAAACAGACGACCGCGCTTGCGGCCTTGGCGTGCACGAGGAGCGTCGGCCAGGAGCGGTCCTCAGGGTGGCGCGCGATCTTCCAGGCGAGGAGGGTGACCAGATACATGTATCCGACTGCCAGCGCCAGATAGAGGGTGTACCCCTCGGTGGGGGAGGCCGGCCACCCGAGCCCGCCGGCCAGCCAGTTGAAGGCGGCGAGAACCTTGTCCGGGATCGACAGGAAGATGATCCCCACCACGGCGAAGGTCCCCGCCAGGCTGAATCCCGTCATGCGGATGAGAGAGGGGCGGCTCACAGCACTACCTCCTTCGCGCGGGTGATGGGAGTGATCGGGGTGCCGGTCGGCCTGCGGTGGGCGCCGCTGCAGGCGGCCGCGCGCGAGGCCGCGGCCCGGGGAGTCGCCCGCAACCTCCGGTTGAACTCCGACGGCGGATCGAAGTGAGCCTGGTCGAGAGCGGCGATGGTCCGCTCACGGTCGAACGGCAGAGCAGCCGATCCGCTCTCCTGGAGCAGCCGGTAGTTCTTGTTGATGAAGCACGCGCTCCCTCCTAGGCAGTGCTGCCGCATGTCGACCAGGATCTGGGCGAGCGGCCGCTCCCGCACGTTCCCGAAGCTGAAGGGTAGGAAGACGCAGGGGCTCACTTCGCCGAACGCATCCACGTAGACCATCTTTGATCCCGCGTTGCACCCGAAGTTCTCGGGTCCCTCGAAGTGGCCGAGGTAGTTGACGATCATCCCACCGGTCGTCCTCGCCTGCCGGTTATAGGTGTCCTGCAGGCGCGCCAGTTCGAGCCGTTCCTCTTCGGAGATGACGAGTTCGTCCGACCAGAACTCCTCCACCGACGGTTTGAGCTCGCTCAACCAGGCCTCATCGATCCCCAGCGACTCCAGAAATGCCAAGAGTTCGTGGACCTGGCCCGTCTGGATCATGCGCCTGCTGAGAACCGAGGAGACGCCCACATGCAAACCCGGTACCTCCTTGAGCATCGCGATGGCCTCCACCGCCGCCTGGAACGCCCGGGCATAGCGGCGCGAGCCGTTGTGCCGCTCCGGCTCCCAGTGGTCGAGGCTCACACACACCGAGAAGACGCCGACGGCTGCGAGTGCCTGGGCCAGGCTCGGTGTCAGCCCGATGCCGGTGGTGAAGAGCTTGACGGCCATGTCCGGCGAGGCGTGGGCGACGATGTCGACGATGTCCGGGTTCAGCAGGGGCTCGCCCCCGGTGAGGCCGAGCCAGCAGACTCCGGCCGCCCGCAGATCGTCGATCACCTGCAAGATGGTGGCGGTGTCCATGCGTGTACCGGTGCGTTGCTTGTTGTAGCAGTACTCACAATTCTGCGGACACAGATTGGTGAGGCCCACCTGCGCGTGGGAGGGACCCGGCCGGCGGTGGACCAAGTGGTGGCCCACGAACCGGGCGTACGCCCTGCTGGTGAGGGGCGGTAGATGCGAATGAAGGATCAGGTTGTCGCCGAACCTCCGCAAGGGGAACTGCTCCATGTAGCGGGCCATGAAGAGGCTCGCCTGCGGCCGGACCCGGAGCATGTGGGGATTGGCGGCCACCACGCGGAGCGTGGGGAAGGACGGCATCGTGGAGCGGGAGGAAGGCTCCGCGACGGGACGATCGGTCTCGAGAGCACTCATGATCACATACCTCCCTGGTGCTTCACTACTGGCCCATGCATCCAGAGTAGTCTTCCGCGTCCGCACGGCCCACAGCCGGATGGAGGGAATATCGATGAGCCAGGGGAGGGGGGTTGACCTGGTCAGGTGGCCGGTCGGTCCTTGTGCCCGGCCTCCTCGAGCAGAATCCCCAGTTCGCGAAGGCGGCCTGGAGACATCGCGCACGTGCCCGTTACTCGACGTTCAGGCGAGCAACGCTGGCCGCCCCGAGAAGGCGATCGACCTCTTCCATCGTCAGGGTGCTTCGCTCCCAGAGCGACAAGCCCACGTAGTCGATGGCCAACGCCACCCGGGGATCGCTGATGATGGTCTGGACGGCGTTCATGAGGTTCTCCACATAGGCCCTGCCCAGACGTTCGTCTCCCCCCAGGCAGTCCGTAGCGGCTCTGGAAGCCTTCGCAAGATCCAGATCGCCTCCGTGGAGTCCCAGTTGCTTTTCCGACTCGTAGCCGGCCAGGACGGTGACGAGCCAATCGTCTAGGTGCCGGCGGCGAGCCGGGTGGCTCATGACCCCAGGTCCCAGAGCCGGGAATTCGATATCCGTGACTCCGGGAAAGAGGTCCCAGAAGAGGGTAAAAGCGGAGACCGGTCGGAAACAGGAATCGAGGTAGATCCTCTTTGCTAGCGCGGCGACCCGGCGTCGGTCGATGGTGACCTCGTGGAAGGGCAGCCCCAGGAGTCGAGCGACGACAGCGTGGCTGGCCTCGTGAAGGGCGCCTATTCCAACCCGGCTCGAGCGATGCTCGCGGCGTCCGTGGATCACGCCGTCTTTCCTTTGGCAATCGATGGTTGCGAGAGAATTTGCCGTAGCCTATTAACCATCGATGGCCGGTGCCATGGAAAGGTTCCACCCGGTCGCCCGCTCTCGAGACCGCAGCCAGCAGGATCCAGCCGCCGGCGCTGAGCGGCGGCCAGTCTCTCCCTTTGCAGTATTCGCCCGGTTGAGCAGACTATCCCACCTTCTCTATCGTCCCGGCCCCGGTGACCCGCTGCGAGATCTGGTGTGGCTCGCCGGCATAGGAGACTCGTCCCGCGCCGTTGATCTGGACGGCTAGCTCCTCGCTGGCTTTCACCTTGGCCGAGCCCGAGCCGCTTATCTGGATGCGTGTGCGACCGGTCTCGAGGTCGGCAGAGTCGAGTTTCCCCGAGCCCGAGATGGTGATCTCCTGGTTCTGCGCTTGGCCGGCGAGTTTCACATTGCCCGAACCCGATATGCGGATGCCCACTTCGCCTACCGCGACGTGGTCCATGCTCACCGTTCCCACACCGCTGATGCGGAGGGAGAGACGGTCGCCGGCGAGTGCCGCTGCCTTCGCCTTACCGGCCCCGGTCAGAACGATCTCATCCAGACGCGGAGCGCGCAGCACGTATTTCACCTGCCTGTCGGAGAGGCTCACCCACTTGAACCACCACGTGACGCGGTCCCACCCCTCGATCCGCCAGGTGAGGATCAGCCGTCCATCTCTGACGTCTCTGTGCAGCTTGGGAAGGATGGATTCATCCGCTTCCACCGAGAGCGTGGGGGTCGTACCGAGCTCGGTCTGTTCAAAGGTGAGCTCGCCGATCCCCCGCATTTCGACGGCATTGAGCGAGCCCAGTTCGGCGGTTTCTGTGATGGTGGCCATGGTCTCCTCCTCCGCGATCTCGTCTGATTCTGGCACTTCTCAGCATACTCACGAGCGCGCCCGGAGCAACCAGCCGGCCGCAGGGTCTTGGCCCTGATCCCCTGACCAGCCCGTGTCATGCCCATGCCCGATGTGGTGCCGGACGAGGTGCCTGGATACCGGTTCCCGCACTTCACCGTGACGACCGACGCCCTTTTTACCCCACCTTCTTGGGAATAGCCGAAGTCCCCGCTCCCGGCACCCGCTTCTTGGCCGACACGGTCCCGTCCCCGTAGGTCTCCACCTCCCGTCGCCCACGCAGGTCGACGGCATCCGGGATCCGGGGCACGTCGGGCGCGGCTCCGGTGTCGGTCCGCTCGGCCGGGACTGGCCGCGCTCTTCGATTTGAGGTGTTCGGCCGTCCCTCAAGAGCCTCCGGATGCCCGACGCGGCTGCGCCCGTCCCCGCGGCTGGGCTGGGTGGCGGCGTCGGCGCCCGCACCTGCCCCGTTGGCCCCGCCCGGTCTCTGCCGCGCCGCCCTCCGGGCCAGCACCTGCTCCAGATCGAACACCTCCTCAGCCACGATAGCCAGTCCCCGCTTGTGGTTGTTCTGCAGCCGCCCCCTCACCAGGAAGTAGCTGGCTCGGGCCACCACCGGCGCGATCCTCGGCAGGCGCTTCTCGAAGCACACGCATTCGAAGAGGCCGTAGGCGTCTTCCAAGGTCAAGAACATCGTCCTTCTCCCCGAACGCATCCAGGGGTTCTGGGCACGTTCGTAGACGCCGGCCACCGTCACCGGGACCTCGTCTCCCAACCCAGGGAGTTCGTAGCTCATGCGGACGCCCATGCGCCTCAGGTCATCCTCGTAGAGTTGCAGGGGATGGCAGCTCACGGTGAGACCGAGGAGCTCGAGCTCGGAACGGACTTTGTCCTCGAGGGTCCAGGATCGCTCGAGGCCGGCCCGGTCGGGTGGGGAGAAGAAGGCGCGCAGCTGGCCGCGGCGCTGTCCGGTCGATCCGGCCAGGGCTTCCAGACGGTCGTGCAGGAGGGGAAGGCGCCAGAGGAGCTCGGTGCGTTCAGGCTCGAGGGAGTCGAAGGCGCCCACCCGGATGAGGTTCTCGGCCACGGGATAGTCGATGCGGGTGCGTAGATAGAAATCCTCGAGGCTCTCGAAGGGGCCGTGGCGGCGTTCCTCCGCGATGCGGTCGAGGGAGCGATCGCCCATCTGCTTGAGGTACGAGAACCCGACGCGCAGGGCCCGGGCGGCGTCGGGGGCGATGCCGGTGCTGGGGGCGAGGCAGGCGCCGGGCTCCACGCCTGCCCGGGAGCGGGGCGAGCGGGCGCCCGCGGCGGCTTGGGCGGGGCCGGGGCCTGAGTCGCCGCCACGGCCAGAGTCGCCGGCGAGGCGGCCGGCATTGTCGCGGGCGGCGAGGGTGCGCAGGGTGCCCAGGAGGAGGTCGCCGGGTCGGGGCCGGGCTGGAGGCGCCGAAGGTGCCGGGGTGGCGCTGTCGCTGGGCTGCGCCGCGGCGCCCGGTGGTGACTCAGTCTGGTGTTCCAGTGCCGCCCGCAGGGCCTCGGCATAGACCGAGTCCCCATCCTGCTCCGCGGCCAACTCCGCCAGGTCGCCCTCAGTGAGGCCCCAGTGGTGCTCGGCAGTCCAAGCCTGGGCGAAGGGGTCGTAACCCCGATCGCCCCAAACCTCCGGCGGTTGCTCATCTTCGACGGTGAACCCCCGCCCCGACAGGTTGATGTCAATGGGGCGGACTTGGATGCCAAAGCGCCGCGCATCGTTCAACACCGTCCGAGGCGTATAGAACCCCATCGGATAGTTGTTCAGCACCGCGCACAGGAACTCCGCAGGATAATAGGCCTTCAACCAGGCGGTGGCGTAACTGATGACCGCAAAACACACCGAGTGGCTTTTGTTGAACCCATACGCCGCGAATCCCTCCAACTGCCGGAACACCTCCCTTGCTGCGGCCTCCGGCACGCCCCGGGCCACCGCCCGGCCGATGAAGGTCTCGCCTATCTTGGCCATCTCCTCGCGGCTGCGGTCGCGGGTCATGGCGCGGCGGAGGGAGTCGGCGTCGGCGAGGTCGAAACCGGCCACCGCCTGGGCGATGCGAAGCACCTGCTCCTGGTAGAGGATCACCCCGTAGGTGTCGGACACCGCATCGCGCATGTCGGGGTGGGGGAGGTTCACCGGCTCCACGCCCCAGCGGCGGTCGATGAAGGGGCCGATCATCTCGGCCTCCAGCGGTCCGGGGCGGTAGAGGGCGATGGCGGCGATGATGTCGTCGAAGTCCCGTTCCTGCAGGCGGCTGGCGAGGTTGCGCTGGCCGGCCGACTCCAGCTGGAACAGCCCGATGGATCCCCCGTTGCTGATGATCTCGTAGGCGGCGGGGTCGTCGGGGGGCAGGTCGTAGGGGCGGATGCGCCGCCCGGTGCGCTGCCGGACGATGTGGCACGTCTCCGACACGGCCGAGTGGGTGCGGAGGCCGAGGATGTCCATCTTGACGAGACCCAGGGCGGCGACGTCGTCCTTGTTGAACTGGATGACCACCACGCCTTTGGCCGCCCATTGGAGCGGCGCGTAGTAGGTGATGGGTCGATCGGTGATCACGAAGCCCCCCAGGTGTGTGCCGAGGTGCATGGGGAAGGAGTCGAGGCGTTCGACGAGATCCAGCAGACGCGCGTAGCGGCCCTCGGGGTGCGCCGGGGCGCCGGGTAGGACGCCCCCCCGCCCGTCGGGCTGCGACGGCACCGCGGGGGCGGCGTGGGCCCCGTCCTGCAGCGGCGAGTCGCGCAACTCCGGCCAGGCGCCGGCGAGGTACTCCCGGATGCGCGCCGCGTCCCCGTGGCGGGGCACGTGCTTGGCGAGCGTGTTGATCTCGGTGGGGGCGTAGCCCAGGGCCTCGGCCACGATGCGGACGGCCGAGCGGGGGCTCATAGTGTTGATATTGGCGACGACGGCAACGCTCTCGTTTCCGAAAGTCTGGTAGATGTGTTCGATCACCTCGTCCCGGCGCGAGGAACAGAAGTCCACGTCGATATCGGGCATCTCTCGGCGGTTGGGATTGAGGAACCGCTCGAACAACAGGTTGTGCCTGATAGGTTCGCTGGCTGTGATATCGAGCGCGTGACAGACGATCGAATTCCCAGCCGACCCTCGCCCGCTACACGCGACGCCCCTGGCGTGTGCCCACCGGACGATGTCGTGCACCACCAAGAAATAATGGGCGAATCCCATCTCCTGGATCATCCGTAGCTCCTTCTCCAGAAGCTCCACGGCTCGGGGCGGCACCGGCCGGTACTTGCGGGCAATGCCCCGGAAGCAGCGCTTGGCAAGGAGGGAATAGGCCGTCTCCCCGCGGGGCACGTCGACCTGCGGGAAGTGGTAGGTACCGAGTTCCAGATCGACGGAGCAGCGGGCGGCGATCTCGGCCGTCGCGTCGAGGGGAGATGTCCATCGGGTACCAAGCCGAGAGGACCACGGGACGGCAAGGCGAGAAACGGGCGAGATCACGGCTTGGTGGTTCGGTCGGCGACCGGGGTCGCTGTCTGCCTCGCTGTCGAGCCGGCGGCCCGGTCGGCCGTGTGGCCGACGACGGCCTGTTGACCGAAGGCTCTCGCCCTTTGCAACGGCTGTTGCATAAGATGGTTTCTGCAGCACATCCCTATCCATATCGATGTCTGGGTTGGGTCCAGACGCTGCCTGTGGCAGCATCGGGAATTCCCGATACTGCCACAGGCCTCCACAATCAGCGGAGTGACACTCGAGCGTTCGCTTCCCCCCGACCCCAGCGTCCGTTTCGGCAACATATATTGCATCAATATGCTCATGCAACGAATGCCGAAAATCATGAAAGCTGGCGTTCACATCACCTGGCGTTGCCGCAGCGCTCGGGGTCAGCAGCCCGAGCAGCGGTGCGGCAAGAGTCTCGAGGTCGGCTCGATCGCTGAGACAGCGTGTCCCTGGACTCGGATCCGGATATCCGGACAGCGGCTTATCGTGTCCGGCCGCCCGGCAGATGAGATGGATTGCTCTGTCGGTTCCGGCTGCGTAGTGGGCATTTGTGGTGAGAACGGTGGCGAGGCCGCAGGCCCGCGCGAGGGCGGAGAGGCGCAGACAGTAAGTGAGGCAGGAGAGACGCCAGGGTCGGTCGTCGTGGTGGAACCCTACATCGTAATCCGCAGGATTGAGCCGCTGCGGATGCCCGTGCGGCAGATCGGGTCGAGATGCCGGTCGGTGGAGGCGGGGGCCGTAGGCGGGCCGAGTGGAGGGTGGGAGCACCGGATCGGCCACCGAAGGTGCATGATTGATTGCATTGCAATATGAATGCAATAGGGGGTTTGGGTGGTCATCAGGGCCTATGACGCTTTCGGGTGTTGCAGAGACAGCGGGTTGGTGCCGGAGCCGGTTGCCGATCGCCGGGGCCTTCTTCAATACCGTTCTGCCGTACTGGCCGGCATGGGCTTCCTGATGGGGTTCGTAGCCGAAGTATTGCAGTTCCACGTAGAGGTTGGCGGGGCCAAAGATGTCGCGGAGCCGGAGGAGGGCGGTGCGGGCGTCGGAGTCGCGGCCGGCATCCACCAGCCAACCGGCTTCGCCGTGGCGGCACCCGGTGAGACAGATGAGTCCTTGGGAATGGTCGCGGAGCGAATCAAGGGTGACCAGGGGCGAGTGCTCACGCTCGGGGTCGGCGAGGTGGGCCGCGGAGAGGAGGCGGCAGAGGTTGGCGTATCCATCGCGGGTCTCGGCCAGGAGGACGAGGTGGTGCGGATCGGAGGCGCCCGTGCCGGGACCGGCGGCCAGGTTCGGGCCGACCGTCGGATCTCGGCCGACGCCGGTGTGAGGGGCGTCCTCTTCGTCGTTTCGGGCGAGTAGGCTCTCTACCCGCACTTCGGCGCCGAACACAGGCTTGATCCCCCGCTTCGTGCAGGCCTTGGCGAAACGAACGGCGCCGTAGAGGCCGTCGTGATCGGTGAGGGCAAGGGCGGGCTGCCCCAACTCGGCCGCCCGGGCCACCAACTCCTCGATGCGGCTGCCACCGTCTAGGAACGAGAAATTCGAGTGGACGTGCAGGTGCACGAACAGGGGGGAGGGGTAGGGGGGCGTCTTCCCGGATGGCGTCTCCCCGGGTACCGGTTCGGCGCCAGGTGGGGAGTCAGCGGGCGGCGGCTGGGTTTCCGGTGGGCGGCCAGGGTCGGCGGGGCCTTTCGTCCCGCCGTCCTTCGGGCCGCTGCCGTGCTGGCGAATGTAGTCGTGGCTGGGCGGGATCTTCTGTACCGGGAAGTGGCTTCCGCCCGGCTTGCGGGGGTTTCTCGAGTTCATTGCAATAAAAGTTTCATATTTTAAAAAAGCAATAGAAGTGTCGGCGGGCCAGGGTGCGGTCGGGAGACGTGCGCTACCGTACATATGTTCGTAGGGGCCCGATTATAAACGTACAAATGTTCGGATGACAAGAGCGCGCCGGCGCCAGCATCGCCGCCACGGTCGCCCCCAGTCCGCCCGGCGCGCTATGCTGGCCATACAAGGCCGGGGCCTCGCCATCGAGCGGCGCCGGCGCAGAGCGGCCGGCCCGGGAGCGACCGGCGACTACCGGAGGGGACATGGAACCACTCGATCGACTTATCGAATCGGCGGGCTTCTCCGACTTTCGCTGGACTGGCGGCTCCAAGATCGCCGTCCGCCAGTGGGTGCGCTTCAAGTGCATGTATGCGTGCGACGGCTACCGGCAGGGGGCGAACTGCCCTCCCAACGTGCCGCCGGTGGAGGAGTGCCGCGAGTTCTTCGAGGACTATGAGCGCATCGCGGTCATCCACATGCGGGTGCCCGGGTGTGACGAGCAGGAGTACACCGCCTGGAAGAAGGAGAACAACGCCCGGCTGCTAAAGCTCGAGCGCGAGGTGTTCCTTGCCGGGTACTACAAGACTCTGGTCCTCTTCTCGGGCACGTGTGCGTTCTGTCCGGACTGCACGGAGACACGGGCGGAGTGCAAGCGTCCTCTCGAGGGCCGGCCCACCCCCGAAGCCCTGGCCATGGATGTCTTCGCCACCGCCCGCAGCCTGGGATACCCCATCGAGGTGCTCACCGACCGCTCGCAGACCATGGACCGTTACGCTTTCCTGCTGGTGGAGTGAGCGGAGCTGCAGGCATCGATTCCGCGGCGGGTGGCGTCCGGCACCGACCCCCGGCCTACCTCGCCTTGCTCGAGTCGGGGGAACTGGTCCGCCGAGCGGAGAAGGCGCAGCACATGCTGCGCCGCTGTGTCACCTGCCCCCGCAACTGCCGCGCCGACCGGATCGCGGGGGAACTCGGCGTCTGCAACGTGGGCGCCAGAGCGCAGGTGGCCGGCCACGGGCCGCATTTCGGCGAGGAGCGGCCGCTCGTGGGCCGGGGTGGCTCTGGCACCATCTTCTTTGCCGGCTGCAACCTCAAGTGTGTACTCTGCCAGAACTACGACATCAGCCAGCCGGCGGCGGCCTCCGCGGCGCTGGTCGCCGAGTGGGAGACCCCCGCGGACGATCTCGCCCGCATGATGCTCCGCCTGCAGACGGAGGGGTGCGAGAACATCAACCTGGTCTCGCCCAGCCATGTGGCGCCCCAGATCCTGGAGGCCGTGGCCCTCGCAGCCGAGCGAGGTCTGCGGCTGCCCCTTGTCTACAACTCCGGCGGTTACGACGCCATCCACACGCTGCGCCTGCTCGACGGGGTGGTGGACATCTACATGCCCGACATGAAGTACAGCGACGAGCGGGTGGGGGAGCGGCTGTCCGGCGTGTCCGACTACGTACTGCGCAACCGGGCTGCGGTGAGAGAGATGCACCACCAGGTGGGCGACCTCCGCTTCGACGAGTGGGGCGTGGCCATCCAGGGCCTGCTCGTACGGCACCTCGTGCTCCCCGATGGGCTGGCGGGGACGGCCGGCGTCGCCCGCTTCCTGGCCGAGGAGATCTCCCGTGACACTTACATCAACGTCATGGACCAATACCGGCCGGCGTTCAAGGCCGTGCGGGACGACTTCGAGCCCTACTGTGGCATCTGCCGGGCTCCGACGGGCGACGAATATCTCTCAGCGGTCGCCGAGGCGAGAGCCGCCGGCCTCCATCGCCTGGATGGTGACCCGGAGGTCGGTGCCCCCGGCGCCGGGCCGGCCCCGGCCGGTTCGTAGAAGGCAGCCGAAGAGCGACCCCTGGAGAGCCCCGGAAAGGAGTCTCATGAGCATCGAGATGCCCGAAGCGACCATCCTCGCCGCCCAGATGCAGGCGGAACTGCCGGGCCGGATGGTCGCCGCCGTCGGGCTGGAGAACGCTGCGAAGCTGCAGCAGCAGGGTTTCTTCAACCGCGACCCGGCCGCATTCGAAGCCCTCGAGGATCGGACAGTGGACGCCGTCGTGAGCCGGGGCAACACCATGATCGTGGAGTTCAGCGGAGAGCAACGGCTCATCCTCTTTCCGGAATACGGGGGCGAGGTGCGTTTCCACGAGAATGACGGTTCTCTTCCGGCGCGATACCACTTCCGGCTCGACTTCGCCGACGGCTCGGCTCTGACCGTACGGATCAAGAGCATCGGCGGGGTCTACGCGCTCGGGGCCGTGGCGCTGAAGGAGCACTACATCTTCAAACGGGATTTCGATCCGGAGAAGTACTCGCCCGACGACCCGGCCCTCACGGCCGAGCGGTTCGCCGGACTCGCGGCGGGCGCCACCCGCCAGCTCAAAGTAGTGTTGGTTGGCAAGGATGCAGTGGTCGTGGGTCTGAGCAACGCCTCCTTCCAGGACATCATCTATCGGGGACGCCTGCATCCCAAGCGGCGGGCGGCCGACCTGAGCCCCGCCGAGACCCGGGCCCTCTACGATGCCATGCGCCTTGTGGTCAGCAAGCGTCTCTGCCTGGGCGGCAAGCTCGGCTTCGTCGACCTTTACGGGGCTCCGGGCGGCTACGAGCCGGCCATGGGTCCGGCCATGAAGGGCAGGAAGTGTCCGCGTTGCGGCAGGGCGGTCGAGAAGATCGCTCACGGCGGAGGCGAGGTGTGGCTGTGTCCCGGCTGCCAGGTGTAGCGGCCAAGCCGCCTCCACTCCGCTTGGCCGCCCGGCTCACAACTCTTACTCCTCCTCCCGCATGACGATCTCGTCGATCTTGATCTTGGCTTCGCGCAGCACCTCGCGGATCTCCTTGAGCTTCTGCGGGTCGCCCAGCGTCCGCTGGACGGCACTGGCCACGTCGCCGAACATCCACCGGACCTCGCGCATCATCTCTGGCCCGCCGCTGGAGGCGAACCAGGCGCCCCAGGCTCCACCGGGCGCATGGTGGCTTCTGCCGCGGCTGCCGCGTCCCGAGCTGGAACCGCCTGGACCGGTCCGGATCCAATTGGGGCCGTCCGGACCGTGGGGGCCTTCTCCCCGGGGTGGCTGCTTGGGCTGGCCCTCGCCGCCTGCGCCGGCGGTCGTGGCTTGACCGTCGGCAGCGCCTTCAGGGCCGCTGCCGGGAGCTGACTCCGCCGTTCGGCCAGCGACGGGGTCCTCCCCGCGGCGGCCTGGGCCGAAGGGGCCCGGCCCGAAGGGAGGTCTGAAGCCCTCGCTGTGGCGGGTGCGCTGACGCTCCTGGTGTCCCTGAAGATAGGCGATGCCCGACTCGGTGATTGAATAGACCTTCTTGCCTTCCTGCTCTGCCACTTTGACGTAGTCCTGATCTTCCAGGGCCTGCAGAGTAGGGTAGATCACACCCGGGCTGGGGGAATAGACCCCGCCGGAACGCTCCTCCATCTCCTTCATGATGTCGTACCCGTGCCGGGGCCTCTCTTTCAGCAGCTCGAGAATGACGAACTTGACGTTACCCCTGCCGTAGTAGCTGCCGCGCGGGCCGCGCCAGCCGAAAGGTTGATTGCTGTGTCGATGCATGTTTCGGTCCTCCTGGATAAGGATAGGCGGGCGATGTGCCGCCGGGTTAATCGATATATCGAAATATATCTTAGGCCAACAGGCCGTGAAGGTCAAGGTCGGCGCGGCCTCGCCGCCCGACGTGCTCCGTGGAGGCCGAGCTGCCGAGTGCCGCCGACGGAGGGCTCTACCTGACGGCCGTCACCGTCGCACTTCCCGCGGCGCCGTCTTCCTGGGGATCGCCACCCGCCATCAGGGTGGCGTACCCGGTACCGTAGTCGACCGCGGGCAGTTCGAGCGTCGTGAGCGTCTGGGCGGTCCACGCCTGCATGTCGCCCGGAAGTCTGGCCCGCAGTTCCTGCTCGTCGCCTGTTGTGTCGTAGACCACGTTGGATAGGGTGATCTGGCCGAATGTAGGCTCTACACGAAGCACCTTCCCGGCGGGAGTGGTCGCGAGGATGCCGGAGAGACCGAGCGTGAACGAGGCGTCGGCCGAGAAGGTCCCGGTGTTCACCTTGTCGGCGCCCGATCCTTGTGAAGTGACTCCATTCGGAAGTTGGTAGCTGCCCTGCCCGGTCCCCGAAACCGTGCCGTCCGGATTCAGGACCAGTTCGGCGGTCCACGAGAGGGGATGGCCAAAGAGCGTCAAATCGATCTGCACCACCCAATCGGTTGCCTGTCGTACCGTATCGGCGACCCCGTCGGTGCCCGGAGGACGCTCGAATGGATCCCCGGTGAGGATGTCCACGAGGATGAATCCGGGAATGACGACCGTCGTGGGCTGGATGACGATGATCACCGTCGGATCGAAGTCCGGCCAGCGGGGGCCGGTGTAGCGCGGTTTGGTCTGGACGGGCTTCGGTGGCGTGAGCGGGTTGCCACATTCACATCGGACCCGGGGTACGCCGTAGAGATCGACCAGCACCAGTTGCCCCTTCTGAAGGACCGACTGGCGAGGTGTCGGCTTGCCGTCCCGGTAGCCGTAGTTGGTCACTCGGGTGTCTTTGATCAGCATGACGGGAGTGAGTTCGTCGAAGTAGGCGCGCAACTGGCTCGGCTCTATCCGAGTCCCGCCGCTTCAGGCGAAGGCGGGGTCGCTGTTGAGAGCTGTGCAGAAGGCGGCGGCCTCTTGCGGATTCTGATCGAAGAAGGCGAGCTGCCCCTCCTTGTCGGCCTGCCTCTTGTCCTTGGAGCCTCCGTACAGCGCGGGTGTGTCGCCCCGATAGGAGGCCACCTGCGTGGACGAAGCGCCGCCGGAGGTCGCCGGCGGCTCTGGCTCGGAGGTGGCCGAGGGCGACCCCGCGCCGACCGTCGTCGTAGGTATGTTCAGCGTCGACGGCGGGCCGGACGGAAGGAAGACCTCTCCGGTGAAGGCTTCCGGTCCTGCGCTGCCCGCTGCTTCGAGGTAGATCTCATCTCCGGCCAGTACGAAGGGCGGCTCTGTGGTCGTGGTGGTGGTGGGGATGGTGCTGGCCACAACGATGCTGGTCGGCGGTCCGGCCATCGTCGAGGTGGTCTGCCCCTCACCGCCGCTGCAGCCCGCGATCACGGCCACAAGGACAACGAGGAGGGCTACGACGGAAGTACGCATGGTTGCCACCCTTCCTTGTTCGAGCCGCTCCACGCGACGATAGTAATGGAGGTCGATTGTGTCCGCAAGGTTGTCTCGATAGGATGAGCATCTGGGTGGGCCTCGTTTGAGGTAGAAGCCGAGGGGAGGAAGCGCACATCAGCATGGCGGGTTTGGCCACCTTTTTGAGGTCGCCGTACGTCGTCGAGCCTACACTGGCCGATGGGGACGTGGCCATCCTCGGTGTGCCGTACGATGAAGGGACCACCGGGCGCGCCGGCGCCCGCGAGGGGCCGGCGGCGCTCAGGGCCATCTCCGGGCAGTGGGCCTATCGAGAAGGCGACGAGACCTTCTGGGACGGGGAGGCAAGGCTGGAGATGCTGTCGGGTGTCCGCTTCGTCGACACGGGCGACGTCTACCTGCCTCCTACCGGTCCTCCCGAAGTCACATTCCCGCTTATCGGAACCAGGCTGGCCGAGCTACTTCGCTCCGGTCTGTTCCCGGTGGTGCTGGGCGGCGACCACTCCATCACCTATCCCTTGCTGCTTGGGGTGGAGCGCGTTCGAGGCGAGCGGGTTCCTCCAGTGCAACTCGTCCACTTCGACGCCCACATGGACTACTGGAACGACATCGGCGGGGAGTTCTTCACCCACGCCAGCCCGATCATCCGCGCTCACGAGGACGAGGTGGCCGGTCGCATCGTGCAGTACGGCATACGGAGCCTGCATACGATGGCCGATAACGTTGAGCTTGCGCGGCGTCGTGGGGTCGTTACGCATTGGTGTGAGCCCATGCAGAAGCAGATGCAGGAGTACGGCGTCGGGCGCCTGCTCGAGGCTGTGGAGCCCGACGTCGACACCTGGATCACCTTCGACATCGACTGTCTCGACCCCGCCATCGCCCCAGGCACCGGGGTGCCGGAGCCTGGTGGCTTCACCTACCACGAAGGCAGGGCGCTGTTGCGGGGCGTGGCTGAGCGGGCCAACGTCATCGGGATGGACCTGGTGGAGGTTTCGCCCCGCTACGATCCGGGCGAACTCGCGGCGCTTCACGGCGTCCGGTTGATCCTCGACACCGTGGGCGCGGTGTTCGAGAAACGCCGGCAGCCGGATTTCTTCTTCTAGTCACGCTGCCGCCGGTAACCGGGGAGCACCGGCATCGCCGCAGCCCTATTGCATCGGCGTGTCCGGTGCGAACCCCCGCCTGATCGTGTTCTCCGTGACCACCCGGGGCTCCATGAACTGCAGCAGGTAGTCCGGGCCCCCGGCTTTGGACCCGACTCCACTCATGCGGGAGCCGCCGAACGGCTGGCGTCCCACTATGGCTCCGGTAATCGGGCGGTTGATGTAGAGGTTGCCCACGCGAAACTCCCGTGCCGCCTGCATGATGTGGGCCGGGTTCCGAGAATAGAGCCCCCCGGTGAGTCCGTATTTGACATCCAGCGCCAGTCGCAGCGCCTCCTCGAAGGTGGCCGCGCGCATGACGGCGAGCACCGGTCCGAAGATCTCCTCCTGGGCGATGCTTGCGGTCGGGGGAACGTCGGCGAAGATGTGGGGCGGAATGAAGTAGCCGGATGTAACGTGGCCGGCCGCCGGCCTCGACTGAAGGGCGGGCTTCTCGTCCTCGAGAGCCTGAACGTCGGTCGCCGCTCGATCTGCTGGTGGCTCTTCAGCAGGCTCGACCTGATCGCCGGCATGCGGGACGTCGCCGCCGGTGCCCGGGGCGACATCTTCTTCCGGTGGGTCCTGCTCCTCCATGAGGGGAACGGGGGCATCCGGGTCGACACCCTCGAAGCCGGCCGTCGCCAAGGGTCCTTTGTGTTCGGGGGTTCCGGACGCGACTTTGGAGGCGCCTTCGCCGGCGGGCGCCCCCGCATCCGCTGCGCCGGCTGCACCGGCCGGAGTCCGCTCACCGGCTGCGGCCGTTTCATCGGCCGGCAGGTCTTCCTCGGCAGCGGAGAGGCTCTCCGGCAGGTCGAGCGTAGTTTCCTGGCTGTCGGCGGGTGCGGCGGTGGCTCTGTTCGGCTCACTGGCCGGGCGCTCGATGGGTGGGGCAGTTCCGGCTGATGTCGTCGCTTCGCCCGCCGCCGTAGTGTCGCCGTCCGGTGCCGGCACGATCAACGCCGCCTCCTGCTTGCCGTTCTCGATGTAACGGAGGATGCCGTCACGAGCTCCGGCGCTTATGACCGGGCCCACCCGGGTGGCCGGGTCGGCCGGGTCGCCGGTCTTGAGGCTCAAGGCAGCCTGGCTGAGGCGGCCCAGGAACTGGTCGTAGATGCCCTCGTGCACGATGACTCGGCTGCAGGCCGAACACTTCTGACCGGCGAAGCCGAAGGCCGAGGTGATGGTCCCCTCCACCGCAGCATCGAGGTCGGCGTCGCTGTCGACGATGATGGCATTCTTGCCGCCCATCTCAGTGATGACCTGCTTGATGTTGCGCTGGCCCGGCTTCGCTCCGGCCGCCTGCTCCATGATGCGGGTTCCCACGTCGAGGCTGCCGGTGAAGGCGATGAGGTCCACCCGCGGATCGGCCACCAGGTAGTCGCCCAGATCTCCTCCAGGCCCCGGCAGGAAGCCGAGCACCTCTCCGGGCACCCCGGCCTCGTGCAAGGTCCGGACCAGGGCATAGCCGAGCACCGGGGTGGGGGAGGCGGGCTTGAAGACCACTGCATTTCCTGCGGCCAACGCCGCCGAGACCATGCCCGTGGGGATGGCCAGAGGGAAGTTCCAAGGCGCCACCACCACCGCCACGCCGCGCGGCTCGTAGAAGAGGAGGTCGCTCTCGCCGGGGACATCGCTCAGTTGCCACACGTTCGACAGTCGGAGCGCCTCCCGAGCGTAGTACTCGAGGAAGTCGATGGCTTCACATACGTCGGCGTCCGCCTCCCGCCAGGGCTTCCCTGCCTCGAGGACTTCCAATGCCGCCAATCCGAAGCGGTCCTGCCGCATGGCTACCGCGGCCTTGAGCAGAATGTCCGCCCGTTCGGCAACGGGGGTATCGCGCCAGAGGGGAAAGGCGGCCACGGCGCTGGCGAGCGCCCGGTCGGCCTCCGCACGGCCGGCCACCACCACCTTGCCCACCACTTCCGACGGCCGGGCCGGGTTGGTGGAGGTGATCCACTCGCCGGTCTGCACCGCCTCGCCGCCGATGAGGGCGGGGTACTCGCGTCCGGCGCTCGCCGCAATGGTGATGACCGCCTTCCTCATCGCTTCGCGGTTTGGTTCCCGGGAGAAGTCCGCGTGCGGCTCGTTTTGGAAAGGGGCGCAGCGCGGAGCCTGCGCCCCTCCGGAGGACGGCCGACTCCCCTGCGTGGCATCCTCCTCGGTATGCGCGCGCCCGACCGGCGCCGGCGTAGTGGCTTCCTCCGCCTGCGCCGCCGTTATCGCTTCATCCGTCTGCGCCGCCGGCTCCTCTGTGGACGGTTCCTGTGCTCCGAGCTTGCGGGCCGGCGGCACCAGCAACTTCTCGACGTCCGAATGTTCCGCGAACGTGGCCCGCAAGAACGACTCGTTCGCTGTGTTCTCCAGAAGCCTTCTGACCAGGTAGGCCATGCCCGGGATGAGGTCTCCCACCGGCACGTATTCCCGTACCCGGTAGCCCTGCTTCACCGCGGCCTGCCGGATGGCGTCGGCCATCCCATGCAGCACCTGGACCTCGACCGCCTGAGGAGGCAGTCCGGCCGCTTCCGCCGCGGCGATGCCCACGGCGATACTCCGGATGTTGTGCGTGCCCAGAGCCGGCCGCGTCCACTGCCAGTTGTCGACCAGTTTCTTCGCCAACCTCTCGAATTGGACATCGGTCTCGGGCTTCTTGAGGAACACCGGCGGCGGCCAGTGTTCCTGGGCGGCCAGGATGGTTTCGTAGTCCCAGTAGGCTCCCTTGACCAGGCGTACGGTGAAGGGTGTCCCTCGGTCCTTGGCCAGATAGACAAGACCTTGGACAATCTCCGCGCTGTCCCTCAGATAGGCCTGCACCACTATCCCGAGATGAGGCCAATCGCGGAGTTCGGGATCCCGGCAGAGGTCGGCGAATGCGGCATATGTGAGGTCGCGATGGATGAAACGCTCGATATCTAGGGTCAGAAAGGCGCCCTTTTCCCGGGCTTTCAAAAACAGGGGCTTCAGGGCCGAGACGAGGGCCCCCCGCGAACCGTCGAAATCGAGGGGGTCGATCTGGGAGTAGAGAGAACTCACCTTGAGGGAGACGTTCACTCGTGGGTCGGGACCGTAAGGGGACTCGTCGACGATCGGATCATCACCCCAACGGGCCGCTCTTTGCGGCAGATAGTCGAGCAGGTCGTGGTAGCGGCGGGCATATTCTTCCGCCTCGGCGTCGCTCAGGCAGGCTTCGCCCAGGATGTCCAGGGTGAAGCCGGTGTGCCGGCGGCGCAACCGTTTGAGCGCCGGCAAAGCTCCGGTTGCATCCTGGCCGGCGATGAGGGTCTCGGCCATGCGCTGCATGCCTCGCTCGGTCAGCCGGGTGACGGCCCAGCCGGGCAGGCGCCGCTTGTCGGTGGCCACCAGCCGATCGAGCGGCCTGGGGACCTCTACGTTCCCCAGATAGTCACGCAGGTGGCGAACCAGATCACCCGAGTCGCGGATGCTCGGATAGACGTCCACGAAGCGGAACAACTGGGTCTTGAAGGCGGGGTCGGCCATGGTCTGGGCCATCACGCGGCGCTGCAGGGCCCGACCGCTCACGAAGGACGACAGAGTCTTGGCGGGGCCGCGCTCCAGCATGGCCTCGTAGAGGGCCATGCCGATCTCACGGATACGTGGCTCCAGGTCGACCTGAGCTTGAGATCGAGGCAGTGCCAGGTCGGATGTTGCATCCGCGCCTGGTTCGCCCGCCAGTTCTGCTGCCACGAGGGCCGCGCGGAGATCGGCGGTCGCCTGCGCGCGCGCCTGAGTGTCCTGCCCGGTCTCGCGGGTGCCCTCCTGATGGAGGGCAGTGTTCTGCTCTCCGGCCGGACGCTCGGGCCAGGGCTGTAGTTCCTCCTCCAGTTCGATGTCGTCGGGCACCCCGCCCGCTTCGTCGCCGGCCGCGCCGTCCGCCGCGAGCCCAGCCGTGCCGGCCGCCTCCTCTACCGGCGGCTGAGGTTCGCCGGCCACCGTCTCCATGGGCAGGTCGGGTCCGACGGCCGCCTCAAGGGGCGGCTGAGGTTCGCCGGCAGGCACTGCTGTGTCCTGTGGGGGTTGGTTGCCGGGACCGGCCTGTGCGGGCTCGTTCCCGGCTGCTGGAACGGGTGACGCCTCGGGATCCGGCTGTTCGGTCTGCGACATCGTCACTCGCCTCTGTACTCGCGATAGGCCTGCATGAAGGTGGGGAATCCGCAGGTGGGGATCACGAGCAGCATGGCATGCATGATCTCGTCCTCGGTGGCGCCGGCCTCCCGAGCCCGGGCGACCTGGGTGGTGACCGAGGTGAGATGTAGGCTGGCCGCGGCGATGCCGATCTTCACCAGCGCACGCGTCTTTTCATCGAGCGGACCCTGCTCATGCACCATCTGGCCCAGCTCTTCGTTCTTCTCGAGGATCTCGGGAAAACGCGCGCGGAATTCGGCATAGAGCCCGGGGACTTCTTTCATGGCTCCTCCTTCTGCTTCGTAGTGCTCGGTGCCGTGTCACGGGCGCAGAAAAGCACTCGGCTAACCTTCCTATATTGGCTCCATGACTCGGAAATCCTGCCGCTCCTCCCCGGAATCCCCGAGCACACGTATCATGGAAGAGAGGCATCGCATCCATACGACGTGCTGCTCGTCCGTGTCTTGCCCCGGGGAGGTTTGCAGTGGCCGGCGATCCCGAGAAGCTCGACCTGAAGAGGGAGTTCAAGCATCTCTATCGGCCTTCAGCCAAGGAGTGCTCGCTCGTACAGGTCCCTGAACTGCAGTTTGCCATGCTCGACGGTCGTATCGAGCCCGGGTTGCTTCCCGGGGACTCGCCGCTGTTCGTCGAGGCCGTCGGTGCCTTGTATGGCGCCTCGTACAGCCTCAAGTTCATGTCCAAGAAGCGCGAGGATAACCCTATCGACTACGGGGTGATGGCCCTGGAGGGCCTGTGGAGCAGTCCTGAAGGTGGCGCCGACTACGCCAGCTCCAACGAGTGGGACTGGACGCTCATGATCATGCAGCCCGATCACATCACCCCGGAGATGTTCGCCGGGACACTCGAACAACTGCGCAAGAAGTACACGAAGGAACGGAAAGACCAGGAGGTGCTGGACCGGTTGCGACTGGAACGCTTCGAGGAGGGTCTCTGCGTGCAGGTGATGCACCTCGGGCCCTACGCCGAAGAGTCCAGTACCCTGCTGCGGATGGGCGAGTTCGCGGCGAGCAACGGCTACACTTTCATCGGCCGCCACCACGAGATCTATCTGGGCGACCCCCGCACGTCGAAGCCCCAGAACCTGAAGACGGTGCTGCGCCACCCGGTCATGCCGGTGTCATGAGGGCAAAGACTCCACTTCGCTCGTCCGGCGGCTCCGGTCGCGGCGGCGAGGGCGACGGTTTCGGTCGCGTGCTGCGCGTCGGGCTGATCGTCGGGGCGCTAGCCCTGTTTGCCGCGTTCGTCGCGGTGGCACTGGCCGCGCACGACGCGGATGCGTCGCTGTCCGGCTGGGACCGGCGGGTGGCCGCTGCCTTCGTGTCCTGGCGGACGGTGGGACGCAGCCATCTTTTCTATGCGGTCACCCTCCTGGGCAACGACCCGGTCCTGGCCGCCCTCAGCGTCTCGGCCGTAGTCATGCTCGCGGCGTGGGGCAGAAGGGCGTGGGGCGGTCTCCTGGGCCTGGGGATGTTGGTGGGTTGGGGGATATCCGAGGCGGCCAAAGCCATAGTGGGACGAGGCCGGCCGCCTGTTGCGACTGCACTCATCCCCATGCCTGAGTCGCGTAGTCTGCCTTCGGGGCACGCGCTGGTGACCGTCGTCTTTCTGGGGTTGCTCGTCTTCCTCCTCTGGCATGCCGGCAGGGCCGCGTGGGGGGCAACCGCGGCAGGAAGCGACATGTCAGCGCGGGGGCCGACGGTGGCAGGAAGGGATGGGGCGGCCCGGGGGACAACGATAACCGGCAGGAGCGGCGCCGGTGCCGTGACGGCATCGGCCGCCGTCTTGGCGGTCGCGGCCCTCATCGGGATATCGCGAGTGTATCTGGGGGTCCATTGGATGACCGACGTCCTCGCCGGCTGGTGCCTGGGCGCAGCCTGGCTGGTGGTCTATCTCGGTCCGATCCGCCGGGGATTGCGACGGTTGGCCGGGAAGTGGGCGTGGGCCCGCCGGGCTTTCTACGCCCGTGCGCCCGCCTCGCTGCCGGTGCGGACCGGCGCCCTCGTGTTCGTGGTCGCAGTGTGTGCGGCCTCTATCGCCGTTGCCGTCCTGGTCAGCCCGTTGCTCTCGAATATGTGATAGTGGGGGTGGGAGACATTGACTCCCGCATCACCGGTGAGGGGCTCGATGATGTGCACCAGCGAGAGGGGAGGACCGACAGACCATGAACCGGAAGAGTGCGATCGCGGCCGTAGCGGGTGCCGCCTCGATCCTAGTCCTGGCCATCGCAGGAGGGGTGTTCGTGACCGGTTGCGGCTTTGGCACGGGCCCCACCCAGACCGTCGATATCGACGAACCGCTCGGCGCCGCCGCAGTCACGGACGTCAACATCAGCATGGGCGCCGGCAAGCTCAATATCCAGCCCGGGGCCTCAGGCTTGGTCTCCGGCGTCATAACCTACAATGTCGAGCCCTGGAAGCCGGTGATCACGCGAACCGATTCGTCGCTCGCCATCAAGCAAGGTACGACCAAAGGGATCTCGGGAGTCAGCACCGATGTCATCAACGATTGGCGCCTCACATTGGGAAGCGCTCCCATGAGACTCGCCATCACAGCCGGGGCGTACCAAGGGACTTACGAGTTGGGCGGACTGTCACTCCAGAGGCTCAGCATCAAAGACGGCGCTTCAAAGACCAGGGTGAGCTTCGCTTCCCCGAATCCGACCCAGATGGAATCGCTGGTCTACGAGACCGGTGCCTCTTCTGTGACGCTGACGGGCCTGGCCGATGCCAACTTCAAGAAGCTGCAGTTCAAGGGCGGGGCGGGCTCGTTCACCCTGGATTTCTCCGGACAGCTTCGCACCAGCGCTTCCGCCACCGTAGACACCGGTGTGAGCACCGTTCACATCAGCGTACCGAGTGGCACCGCGGCCAGGGTGGTGCTCAAGGGTAAGCTGACCGAAGTGAACCCGGAGGGCAACTGGACGCGGAACGACAAGTCATATGCCACTGCGGCCGCGGTGACCGGTAACGGCAAGTTGCTGACGATCACCGTGAGCATGGACCTGGGCAGCCTCACCTTGACAGCGGATTGAGCCATCCTCTCACGATCGCCGCGACCCGTGTCCGGCTGGAAGTCGTTCGCATCCGCGGAGACGAGTTCCCGCAAGTGGCGCCTACCCATTCGACGTCCGCTCAGGGAAGTCCACCCTCATCGAAGCGGTGGTCCGGCGCTGCGGTTTCCAGATCTGAGCGCAGCCCGAGGGGAATACCAGCGCCCTGGCCACACGCAATTCGTCGTGACCACACACTCCCCGGCGATCGTGGCGGTCAAGGGCGCCCAGATTTAGCCCCTTGAACGCGAAGACCCCCGAAGCCGTCTCTCGACCGCTCCGGGGATCTCACCCGGTCGCACCCCGTGGCAGGCCCCGGCTACCGTTCTCTGCTCCGAGGCCTGGACCCTGCCGGTTGTCCGAACTACTCCACCGTGATGGTGACCGCATAGGTTTGAGCCGGAGCCACCCCGGTCTCAAACGGACGGGCATAGTCGAATGTGATCGCCGTCTGGCCCGCCTTCGCTGCTTTGAAGGTGAAGGTGAAGGTGCCACCCGCGCCCACGACGCTCGGGTCTGTGGTGCCCTGGGCGTAGACGGGGTCTCCTTGCTGCTGCACGACGGCATCATCGGCGATCTTCGCTGTCCAGCTATATCCGGTGGTGGGATTGCCGTTGAGGATCACTTGGATCTCGTCGCCGACCTTGACGGCGACCGTCTTGCCGTTGTCGGCGTCGGTCAGCTTGATCGGTCCGCTGCCCGCAGCCGCCTGGCTGCCACAGCCGGCGGCCGCTGCAGCCGTTCCGACGAGGGCGAGGATGAGGACAACTGCTGCGATCGCTCGGCGTTTCTCGAACCTTTTCATCGCGTCCCCTCCGATCTAAATACCTACGGCCCGTTTGCCTTTTTGGCTGGCGCTAGGACGGAGGCGGCGGGAGAGAGGTTTCACGGTCCGGGACCATCTCCGGACCGGTCCTTGATGTCGGTGACCGTCTCGGGGAGAGGCATCTCGGATGTCCGCTCGCTCGTTGCTCCGACTCGTCTGGCAGCGGGCGCTTGGGCCCGGTCTGCCGCCGTCGGGGTGGGGGCGGCCGTTTGCGGGGAGGACCCTGTCTGGGTCCGGGTCGGTATGTCGATGGTCGCCGCGACCTGTGGGGCGGCGGCTGCCGATTGACCGCTCCTCTGTCGGGCAACGGCTCTGCGGTAGGAGAGGCGACGGCGCCAGGCCACAAGCAGGAGGAGCACCAGGATCCCCACAGCGGTGACCGCGGTCACAAGAGCCGACATGCCCTGGATCGCCATGGCCAGGACGTTTGCCGCGAGGGTCACGGCCAGCAGCACCAGCGTGGTACGTCCTGGGGAGAGGCCCCTCGCCAGCAAGCGATGGTGGATGTGATCTTTGCCCGGGCTGGAGATAGGGTTCTTGCGACTGAGGGCGCGTCTCAGGATGACGATGGCGGTATCGAGCAGGGGCAGGAACAGGAAGAGCACTGTGGGAA
>CAZWAR010000017.1:15095-34206 GCA_964631965.1 uncultured Gaiellales bacterium | reverse complement strand
CAGCCGAACATTTGGCCGGCCTGGTTCGGGCCTTCGAAGCGACGGGGGCGCCCGCGATCGTCCTCGAGACTGGCAACAGTCCGGATCTGGCCGAGCAGCTGTCCCGGGAGACGGGCATCAAGGTGGTCACCGACCTGTACACGCACTCTCTCGGCAAGGACGCGATGACCTACATCGACATGATGCGCTGGAACGTGGACCGTATCGTCGAGGCGCTGCGGTGAGCGACAGCCTGGAACTTCGCGACGTCAGCGTGCGCTACGGCCAGCGGCTGGCGCTCGACTCGGTGTCGCTGACCGTGCCGCATGGGGAGCAGGTCGCCGTCGTGGGCCCGAACGGAGCGGGCAAGTCCACTCTGTTCAAGGCGATGGTGGGGCTCCTGCCCATTTCCTCCGGGGAGATGCTCCTCCACGGCCGCCCGCGGGCCGAGTACAGGGATCCCATAGCCTACGTTCCCCAACGGGAGGAGGTCGACTGGCGCTTCCCGGTGAATGTGTTCGATGTGGTCGCCATGGGCAGGTACGGGAGAGGGCGCTGGCTGAAGAGGCTCACAGCGACCGATCGGGACCTGATAGAGCAGAGTCTCGAGGCCCTGGATGTGGCCGACCTCGCTCCCCGCCCGATCGGAGAGTTGTCCGGGGGGCAGCAGCAGAGGGTCTTCCTCGCCCGTGCCCTCGCTCAAGAGCCGCACGTCCTCCTTCTCGACGAACCGTTCACCGGGGTCGACGTCGCCACCCGGGAGGCGACCCTCGATCTTCTGGCGGGTCTTCGTTCCCGGTCGGTGACCGTTCTCGTCTCTACCCACGATCTCGACCTGGCAGCGGCCCGGTTCGACCAGGTGGTGCTGTTGAACGGGTACCTCATCAGGGCCGGCAGGCCCCATGAGGTGTTCACAGAGGAGAATCTGCAACGGGCGTTCAGCGGCCAGATGGTGGTCGTGGACGGCCGGGTCATCGTGGTAGACCAATGCTGCGGGGGAGACAGGGAGGGGCGGCGGTGATCGCCTGGCTCACCGAGCCGTTCTCCTTCGCGTTCATGCAGCGTGCCCTCGTCGCCTCCATCATCGTGGGCGTCGTCTGTGCGGTCATCGGCTGCTACATCGTCCTCCGGTCGATGGCCTTCCTCGGCGACGCGCTTGCCCACGCGATCCTGCCCGGGGTCGCCGTCGCTTATCTCATCGGCGCGAACCTCCTGGCCGGCGCCCTGGTCGCGGGCTTGCTGGTGGCGATCGGCATCGCCTATGTGTCGCGGGCCGGTACCATCAAGGAGGACACGGCCATCGGCATCTTCTTCGCCGCCGCGCTGGCCCTGGGCGTGGTCCTCATAAGCACCATGCGAACGTACGCCGTAGATCTCACGCACGTCCTCTTCGGCAATGTGCTCGGGGTGACCACGGCGGACCTCTGGATCACCGCCGGGCTTGCTGTGGTCGTGCTCGCGCTCGTGCTCCTTCTCTACAAGAGGCTGCTGGTGGTCTCGTTCGACCCCATCCTCGGGCGGACACAGGGCCTCAACATCCACGCCCTGCGCACCGGCCTCTTCCTCATGCTGGCGGCGACCATCGTGGTGGCCCTGCGGACGGTGGGGGTGGCTCTGGTGGCGGCGATGCTCGTGACCCCGCCGGCGGCCGCCTACCTGCTCACGCGACGACTACAGTGGATGATGTTGGTGTCGGCCGTCATCGGGGTGCTGTCGTCCATCCTGGGGCTGTACGCCAGCTACTACCTGAATGTCTCGTCCGGAGGGGCTATCGTCCTGGTGGCCACCGGGATCTTCGTGTTGGCCTTTCTCTTCGCCCCTCGCGACGGGGTCGCCTGGCGACTGCGTAGGCGGGGGGCTTTGTCGAGGGGATAGGAGCGGCGGGAGCTTTGTGGCGGCCTGTCGGCTGCCGTGTGGAGCCGACACTGAGCGGGGGGCCGCAGGCGCCACGCGCCTGCGGCCCCCGTCTGTCGCGCCGCATCTTGCTCTTAGAACCCCGCGATGCCTCCCAGGAAGTCGTAGCTGATCTTCTTGCGGAGATCTCCCGACAGCGAGAAGAGTCGCTTCAGCCGGGCTTCCTCCGCCGACGTGAGTTCATCGGGAGTGATGAGGTTGCTCGCCTCCCGGCCCTGTTCTATCGCGACCGCCTGCCGGCGCAGCCGGATGCGCATGAGTGTCTCGTAGTCGGGGACCACGTGCTCGTAGGTGTCCTTGCTGACGACGCCCTTCTCGTAGAGTTCCGAGAGCCGGTCGAGGGTGTTGGTGGCGTCGATCCGGTGACGGAGGGCGTAGAGCCGGGAGAAGTTGACGATGGGCATGATGGCTTCCTTGAGGCTGAGCGTCTTCGCGCCATCGGCCGATGAGGTCGTTTGGAGGTTCCCGGTCCAGGTGAGCGGCGGCTTGTAGAGCAGGGCGTTCTGGGCGAAGTGCAGGTAGAAGAGCGGATACTCCTCCATCTGGTCGAACGCCCAGGCGCGCAGGTCGCGGGCGAACTGCTGCTGGCCGTAGACACAGCGGAAATCGAAAAGCATGTTCAGTTCGAGAAGTTCCTGCGCCTCGGCATTGTGGATCCAGTGACTGAACTGCTGGCGCCAGACCGCTCGCGGCAGGTTCCACCGCGGATTCTTGGCCATGATCCCGCCATCGCAGTAGCGATAGCCGGACTCGTCGAGCCAGTCGCAGACCAGGGTGCCGAGGTTCAGGAAGTAGTCTGCCACCTCCTTGGACCGCTCCGGTTCGGGATCCTCGTAGAGCAGGGCGTTGTCCTGGTCGGTGAGGAGGGTCTGCTCCTCCCGGCCCTCGCTGCCGAGGGCGAGGAAAGCAAACTTGGCCGGCGCCGGCCCGAGTTGCTCGATGGCCATGTCGACGAGGCGCTCTACCACAGCATCGGACACCCCGGACACGATGCGATTGACGTACCTGGTGTCGGCTCCGGAGTCGACGACCGCCTTCACCAGGCCGGGCAGCCGGTCGTGGGCTTCGTTGATGTCGGTCACGTTGCGGGCCCGCCGGATGGAGTCCGTGATGATCACCGACGAGGACTGCTGGTAGCGGGCCAGGTCGCGCATGTGCACCGCGCCGATGATCTCACCGCCCGGCTCCACGACCGCCAGATGATCGACGTCCCGTTCCTGCATCCGGAACAAGGCTTCGTAGATCGGAGCGTCGGCGGGCACCGTGAACACGGGAGCGCTCATGATGGACCGGATGGGACTCTGGAGGTCGGCCCCTTCACTCACGACCCGTTCCCGGAAATCGTGGTCGGTGGCTATCCCTATGAGATCGCCGTCCGGCCCGGTGACGAAGGCGGCGGTCACGCGGTTCTTCTTCATCAGGGACGCGACTTTTGCGATCGTCTCGTTCATGCTCACGCTGAGGGCGGCGGAGACCGCCTGGGTGATCGGTTCGCGCAGGAAGAACAGCGAGGTCTGCAGCCGGGCGATGAGGGCCTCGCGTTCCTCCTCGGCCTTACGCTGCCTCGAGATATCCTCGAAGATGCCGTCCACGTAGACCGGCTGCCCGCTCTCGCCGGTGATGAGCACGGCGAACAGGGACACCTCCGCCCGGGACCCGTCCTCTCGACGCAGGCTCAGGTGGTAGTTGTGTACGGCTTTGTCCCGGTTGAGGGTCGTCACCAGGGCATTCCGTTGTCCCTGATCGATGATGCGGTCGAGCCAGTCTGAGCCCGTCATGTCCGCAGCCACCGGGAGACCGAGGATGGAGCGCATGGCAGGGTTGACCTCGAGCAGCGAGGCCTTCTTGCCCCATGTGCTGCGGAAGATCCCGAGCGTGAGGGCATCCGACATGGACTTGAACTGCCGGCGAGTGCCCTCCAGCATGGATTGCATGGCCTTCTGGCTGGAAAGGCTCTTCACCAGGAGGATCGAGCCTTGCCGTCCGGCAAGCCAGATGGGCGTCGCTGTCACCAGCGCGTCGACAGAGTTTCCTTCCTTCGTGAGGAGACGCCCCTCGAAGTTGCCGGGAAGCGCATCGGCGACGCCGGCGGTGAGCTTGTCGCGCGCCGTCTTGTCGGTGCCTTCCTCGGCGAGCACGCGGCTTACGTCGAGGTCCTCGAATTCCTCCGGCCTGTAGCCCAGCATGTCCGCCAACGGCTTGTTGGCGTACGTGGTCTTGCCCCCGATCGCCATGAGCAGACCCTCGGTGGAGGCTTCCACCAGGAAGCGGTACTTCTCGTGCGACTCTTGCAGGCTGCGCTCGGCGGCTTCCCTCCGCTGCTCGATCTTCAGACTGTGGCGGCTGCTGTAGAACAGCAGAAGGGCCACGGCCACGAAGATGGCGACCGAGACGTAGATGAGGTTGTCGCGCACGGAGGCGATAGCTGCGTCGACGTCGTCGAGGTAGATCCCGGTGCCTACGACCCACTGCCACGGCTCGAATTCCTGGACATAGGAGAGCTTCTTGGCGATCTTGTTGGGATCGTTGAAGTACTGCCAGTAGTAGTCGACGAAGCCGGAACCGTTCTTCTCGACCTCACTCACCATTTGCACGAACAGGTGGTTGCCCGCTTTGTCCTCGTAGGTGGTCAGGTCCTGTCCGTCCAATTCCGGCAGGTACGGATGCATGATCATCGTCGGATGGGTGTCGGTGATCCAGAAGTAGTCCGCATTCTGGTCGCCCCAACGCATGAGCTCGATCCGGTTCGCGGCCTGCAACTGGGCCTGCTCCCGGGTAAGTGCCCCCGATTGCTCCTGCTGGTAGTACTCGTTGACGATGCTGATCGCGGACCTCGTCAGTTCCTGGGTGGTCTCCTTCTTGCCCTCGAGCATCTGATTCTCGACGGCGGGGATGAGGAGAAGGAAGGTCGCCAGGATGAAGAGGACGATCGCCGCCACCGCCGGCAAGACGATGCGCAGGATGAAGTTGCGTGTAGCGTTATTCTGACTCAGCTCGTCCAAGGCCCCTCCTCCTCAGATTCTTGTCTTCTCTGGAGCCGGAAACGGGACCGGCTCGGATTTTCTTCGCACTGACCGTACCACCTCAGCCCAATGCTCCATCGGGACATCAACGCCGAGACTCGCCCCGTCGGAATGGGCGAGCCCGTGAAAGTCGCTGCCTCCACTGGGAAGAAGCCCGCGGCGGGTGGCGAGGGCCTGCAGTGCCGCCTGTACGCCCTCGGGGTAGGATCTGTGATAGACCTCGATCCCATCCAGTCCCTCAGCCTGGAGCAGGTCGAGGGCCTCCTCGATCCTCCTGAAGCTCCGGAGACTCTCGAGGGGATGGGCGAGGAACGCTTTGCCGCCGGCCTCGTGGATCAGGCAGATGGCCAGCGCAGTGGTCAAGGGACGTACTGAGGCCGGATCGGTGCCATCGGGCAGACAGGCGAGCGGCGGACGCTCTTGCGGCCGGCCGGAGGATCGCTGCATCCGGGCGGCCAGACGCCGCATCGAGGTGCGCCACGGTTGCCGGATGGTACGGAGTGCGGCAAGCAGAGGCTCGTTCTGGATGTCGATCCCGTAGCCAAGGATGTGCAGCACCCCCATAGGACAGCGGGCGTCTATCTCGACGCCGGGGATGCAGCTGATCGCGTAGCGCTTGAGCGCCGCTTGGAACTCCGGCTGCCCGTCGACGGTGTTGTGGTCCGTGAGAGAGGCCCACGTGACCCCGATATCGGCGAGGCGCTTGGCCACGTGCGCAGGGGAGTGGTCCCCATCGCTGGCCGAGGAATGGCAATGCAGGTCGATGCGCACCGTCTCAGCCATAGGAGACGGCATCCCTTGAGAGACACAAAACCACCCACCCCCTGAACAATGGAATCCACAAACGTCGTCATTCTACAAGAATCGAAGGTGATGGTGGACAAGAAAGGGACCCAAAAGTATAGTGTTACGCTGCTCGGGTGCGCACCTTGATGTGGGGGTCGCGGCAGCGGCCGGCAACAGAGTGGGGTACGCGTGAGCAAAAGGAGAGTACGTACGGAAGATGGCTAGCTCAATCACGTCAAGCGAGACAGTAACCAAGCTGCTCGACACAAATGCGAACCCGGCCCCATTGGGCCTCATGGGTTTCGGTCTGACCACGGTTCTTCTCAATATCCACAACGCGGGGATCATCGGACTGAGTGCGATGATCCTCTCCATGGGCATCTTCTACGGCGGCGTGGCCCAGATTATCGCCGGGGTCATGGAGTGGAGGAAGAACAACACCTTCGGGACGTTGGCCTTCACGTCGTACGGCTTCTTCTGGCTCACCCTCGGGGGCATCTGGGTTTTCCCGACCATCTTCAACGGCGCGGGCGCCGCGGCTGCGGCCAGTGAGACCGCCCTCGCCTGGTTCTTCGTCTTCTGGGGTCTCTTCACCCTGTACATGTTCATCGGTACGCTCAAGCTGAACCGGGCTCTGCAGGTCGTCTTCGGACTGCTGACCATCCTGTTCTTCCTGCTTGCCGCCCGATTTCGGCGGCGGCCCGGTGGTCGGAAAGATCGCCGGCGTGGAAGGCATCCTGACGGGTCTCGCGGCCATCTACGCGGCCATGGCCCAGATCCTCAACGAAACCTACAGGCGGGTACTCCTGCCCATCGGTCCAGTGAGCCAGCTGCCCAAAGGCTTCGTGCAGGACTACGGCGAGGAGATCGCCGGCATGTGGCTGAGCGCGCTGCGCCAGAGCGCTCAGACCCCCTCCTACGGCGTTGTGACCGACGAGGAACTGGTCTCCGCGAGCGAGTTCGCTCTCGCCCAGGTGGACGAGCATTTCAGCGGCCGGCCGGCTGAGGGCGACATCGCCGCCTTTTTCCACAAGCTCGGCGCGACCCGGGCCGCACAGGGTCTGCCGCTGCCCGAGCTGATCAGTGCCATCCTGCTCCTGAAGCGGGAGGTGTGGGTTACGGCCCGCACGCACGGCGTATGGGAATCGGCCATGGACCTGCAGAGGGCCGTGGACCTCAACCGGGAACTCGGTCGCTTCTTCGATCGAGCGGTCTATCACGCGACCGCCGGCTACACCGGATACCCGTTCCGGGCAAAGGACGCTTTCTAGAGAAGCGCCTTCCCGAGCAGCAAGACCTGGAGAAAGAGGAACGGCGCCGGACGCATTGTGCGTCCGGCGCCGTTTTCTCGTGCCTGTACCAGGCAGTCTGCTAGTCCTTGATCGTAGCCGCGGCTGCCTCCACAGCAGCAGATGGCCTCGGTTTCGGCGGAGCCTCCGCTATCTGGTCCTGCTTCGTGAGTCTCGACACCAGGTAGATGGCGATGAAGCTCAGGGGGATGGAGATGATGCCCGGGTTCTTGAGGGGGATCGGGGCGTCTGCAGGCGTGAGGCCGTAGATCTCCCAGGCGGTGGGCGAGAAGAGGATGATCCCCACCGAGGCGACGATACCCACGATGATCGAAGCGATCATCCCCTTCGAGGTAGTTCGTTTCCAGAACAGCATCATGATGATGCAGGGTAAGTTTGCCGAGGCGGCCACGGCGAAGGCCAGGCCCACCAGGAACGACACGTTGATGCTCTGGAACGCAAGGCCGAGCAGGATGGCGATGGCGCCGACGACGAAGGCGGCGATCCGTCCGGACACGACCTTCATGCGCTCGCTCTTGATGAGCCCGCCGAAGCGGTCCATGAGGTCGTGGGCGACGGCACCCGACGCGGCGATGATCAGACCGCTCACGGTGCCGAGCACCGTCGCGAACGCGATGGCCGAGATCATTGCAAAGAGGAAGGTGCCGAAGGATCGGGCAAGCAGCGGCGCCGACATGTTGTTGTCGAGGATGTTGATGGTGCCGTTGGTCATGGCGCCCAGGCCCAGGAAGAGCGTGAGTATGTAGAAGAAGCCGATGGCGGCGATGGCCACCACGGTCGACTTCCTAGCCGCTCTCTGGCTCGGCACCGTGTAGTAGCGGATGAGGATGTGCGGCAGGGCCGCCGTCCCCAGGAACAGAGCGACCATCAGCGAGATGAAGTCGACCCTGTCGAGAGCGGACCCCTGGATGTGGAAGTACTGGCCGGGCCGTGTGATGGCGCTTCCCGGGGTGGGAACCTGGTAGTAGACGGAGATGGAGTCACCGTCCTGCGTCCAGGTGGCCTTCTTCCAGAGATTGACCGTGGTGTCCTCGGAGCCCAGCTTCGCCAGGAAGGAGAAGGGGTTCAGGGAACCGGTGCTGGTGTCCGTCTGGCCGTCGATCTGCGCCACGGTGCCGACCTGGCGCAGCTTGTTGGAGTCGGACTCGGGCGCGCCGTTGATGTACTTGACGCCGTCGGCCATGACCACGACTTCCTGGGTCTCGTGGAGGGCGATCTGGCCGTCGGTCTCGGTGGCTTTCCACCATGTGGCCGTGCCGCCGCTCTGGAGCTTCACGAAGGTCGTGACGGTGCCGCCGGCAACCACGTCGTGCTGCGCGACGTTCGTGTACGCCGGGTCGGAGGGCGTTATGGTCTCCCCGGTCTGTGTCGCCGCGATGGTCTTGTATTGGTAGAAGTCGACGCTGCCTCCCTGGTTGGGATTCGTGGAGAAACCGCGCATGAGAAGCGCGACCACGATCACCAGGGCGAAGATGATGAGCAGGGAGCCTTTGATGAACTGGACATAGGTTGTGGAAGTCATCCCCGCAGTGGCCACGATGGTGATAACGATGGCGCCCACGAGCACGACGCCCACCCAGTAGGGGAGGCCGAGAAGCGGCTGGATGAGAACGCCGGCCCCCACCATCTGGGGGATCAAGTAGAAGATGGAGACAATCAGAGTCGCGATGGCGGCCATGAGCTTCAGCCCGCGCTTGTTGAACTTGGCGTCCAGCGCGTCGGTGAAGGTGTAGCGACCAAGACGTCGCATGGGTTCGGCGACCACGAAGAGGGCAACCACCCAGCCGGCCAAGTAGCCGATGGAATAGAGGAAGCCGTCGTAGCCAGCAATGGCGATCATTCCACAGATGCCGAGGAACGAGGCGGCCGATAGGTAGTCGCCGGCGAACGCGATGCCGTTGACTCCCCAGTGGATCCGGCCGCCTGCTGCGTAGTAGCCGCTGGCCGAGCGGGCACGCCGCGCGGTCCAGAACGAGACGAACAGTACGATCCCGACGATGATCAGAAAGATGATGACGGCGAGAACGGAGATGTCTGCCATGTCACACCTTCCCCTCGGTCTCGAACGACTTTTCGTGCCTCGTGCACAGCCAGTTGTAGACCAAGGCAAGGATGAAGGCTATGACGATCAACGCGAAACCGTAGACGATGGCGAGGTTCAATCCGCCCACGACGATGGTGCCCATGACTGTGGGCCAGGCGACGTTGATGATTATGAAGATGACGTAGAGCAGGCCATATCCTGCCAGCATCTCCAAACCAAGACGACGTTTGTAGGCGGCTGCTTCGTCGACACCATGTGCTTCTGGCGCTGGCTCGTGCAGCATTCGCACCCCCTCACTTGTACGCGGTGGTCCCAAGGCCACCTGTTTTCCGTTCCCACACGCTGAAACGCCCCTGGGTATTGTTAGGGTTCACGAGTGCTCGTGTCAAGTAGCTTTCTGGGACGCGTACGCGTGAAATCGGTAACGTTTCGTGCCGTTGACCGGGCGCAGTCTCGGCGGTGACTTTGCTAACTTGGGAAGCCTGCCGATAAAAGGACAGGTACCGTGAGCTAGAATCGGGGGCACATGATCCTCTGGGGTGATATACGCGAGTTCCCGCTGTTCAGCATCCTGCAGTTCCTTTCCACGCAGCGGCGCAACGGGGTGCTCGAGATACAGGATTTCGAGGAGCAGGGCGCCGTCTATCTGGCTTCCGGCCAGATCGAGGGTGTCAGCCTGGTGCAGGGCGACGAAGAGTTCGGCACCCGCCTAGTAACGGCCGGTGGGCTGACGGAGAACGAAGTCAAGGAATGCTGGATGCGCTGGTCCAATGGCGACGAAGAGGGGCAACCCCTCCTCGCGTACCTTGTCAATGCCGCGCATCTCGAGGTGCAGCAACTCGAGACCGTGGTCAACAGACACACCTGCGACCAGGTGATGCAACTGATGTATTGGAACTCCGGAAGCTTCAAGTTCGTTCTCCCGGAGAAACCCGTCCATTTCCGGGCCGTGCCGACCGTCACCATGGAGAACCTCCTTCTCGACGCCTATCGCCGGGTCGACGAGGGAGAGAGGCCCCGACGCGAAAAGGTGTTCCTCGAGGACGAGATGTGCGCCAGTTGCACCATCGAATGTTCTCCCGAGATCAAGGCGCGGTACCTGAAGCCCGACCTGTGTCTGTGGCGCAACATGCCGAGCGTCCTCAAGGACCCGCGCTTCGCGGAACGCAAGAAGGGGCGCAATCCGGAAGACGACGATCCTGGTCCGGACGATCTGGCTTTCATCTAGCTGCCGAAAAGGAGGGCGGTGCGGCTCACCTTCATCTGCGTCGGGCGGCTCTCGAAGGAGTACCGGGCGGTATGGCGCCACTACGAGGGTCTTCTGCGCCCGTATGCACGTGTGGAGGTGCTTGAGGTAGCGGAGATCCCGCTGGCTCTCGGGGAGGACGTCGCCCGGTCAAAGGAAGCGGCTGCGACTCTGACGTTGCTCCGCAAGGGCGCGTATACGATCGCCCTGGATGCACAGGGCGAACAACACTCATCCGAGGGACTGAGCGCCTTCCTCGCCGACAAGAAGCTGCACGGCCACAGTCATTTCCAGTTCCTCCTCGGGGGTGCCTCCGGACTCCACTCCTCGGTGCTGGCGGTCGCCGACCACCGCTGGTCCCTCTCTCGTTTGACGTTCCCACATCAGATGGCACGGTGTATCGTTCTAGAGCAGTCGTACCGGGCCATCCGCATCGAGCGCGGAGAGCCGTATCACCATTAGGAGCGACCGGCCGGAGCCGGCTGGGGTCGAGGCGGCATGCGTGAGCAACTGAAGACCGGATTGTTCGTCCTGTCGGCGATCGTGATCGTCATCATCGTCGGCATGGTGGGCTACACCCTGATAGAGGGCTGGGGCCTGCTAGACTCCTTGTACATGACCGTGATCACCATCTTCACGGTCGGGTTTGCCGAGGTGCATCCGCTCTCAGAGGGCGGCATCGTCTTCACGCTGGTGCTCATCATCCTGGGTGTGGGGACCATCCTCTACGCGGTCGGGCGTATGGTCGAGTTCGTCATCGGCGGACAGCTCTCAGGCGTGTTCCGGAGAAGGGCGGTGAGACGGCAGATGGATAAGCTCCATGGTCACTACGTGTTGTGCGGGTACGGCCGGGTGGGAGAGGCTGTCGCCCGGCATTTCGCTGCGCACGGCGCTCCGTTCGTGGTCGTCGACAGCGAGGCGGAGAGCGTGGCTCGGGCCGAGGTCGCCGGGTTCCTGGCCGTGGCAGGCGATGCCACCACCGACGAAGTCCTCCTCGCTGCCGGGGTCGAACGGGCCAAGGGACTGATAGCGGCTCTCGGCTCCGACGCGGGCAACATCTTTCTCGCGCTCTCGGCGCGGGTATTGAACCCGAGGCTGCTCATAGTGGCCAGAGCGGCTTCGGACGACAACGTGAGCAAGCTCGTGCGCGCCGGCGCGGACAACGTGGTCACGCCATACGGCACCGGCGCTCGGCAGATGGCCACGCTGATGCTCAAGCCCTTGGTGAGCGACTATCTCGAGGTGGTGACGGGCGGTGGCGAACTCGAGTTTCGGGTGGAGGAGTTGGAGTTGACCGGGGACTGCTGCGCCATCGGCCGCTCCATAGCGGAGATGGAGGTACGTTCTCGAACGGGAGCCACTATCCTGGCGGTGGGCCGGGCGGCCACCGGGGTGTTCGAGACCAACCCGGCGCCGGACTCCCACCTTATGAACGGGGACAAGGTCATCGCCATAGGCACCCCCGAACAGATACTCAAACTGGAAGAGTTGCTCGCGGCTTCAACGGCCCCCTAGAGGGTCTCGGCCGGCAAGGCAGACCGCGAAGTCAGAGAGGATAGAGGACCGGAGTGATAACCGAACTCGTGCAGAAAGTGGTGAGCGGCTGGACCCAGGAGCACGGTTGGGTCGAGGCGCCGGAGGTGCGTCTGGAGAGACCCGCCGACGAGGCTCACGGCGACTATGCCACACCGCTCTGTATGCAGCTTGCTCGAACGGCCAGAAGGGCGCCCAGAGCTCTGGCCGAAGAGCTTCGTGCCCGGCTGCTCGACGATCATGACATCGCCCGGCTGGTGGAACGGATAGAGGTCGCCGGCCCGGGGTTCCTCAACTTCACGTTGAGCGCGGCGGCCTACTCCGAAGCCATGGCGGCGATGCTGGCCGAAGGCGAACGGATCGGTGGGGGGGAACCGCGAGACCGCCCCATGGTGAACCTGGAGTTCGTCAGCGTGAACCCCAACGGTCCGCTCCATGTTGGGCATGCTCGCTACGCTGCTTACGGGAACGCGCTGTACCGGCTCATGACGTTCAGCGGAGCCCGCGTCTCCACGGAGTTCTACATCAACGATTACGGGCGGCAGATGGACCGTTTCGGCCGCAGTGTGGCCGCGCGCTACGCCCAGTCGTTCGGCGTGGAGGTGGCCGTGCCCGCGGACGGCTATCAGGGGGAGTATGTCAAGGAGGTGGCTGCGGCCATTCGGACCGAGGTGGGAGATGCATACCTGCCTGGTCTCGCCGAGGTCGCCGGAGAGGCCTCGGCTGTAGCCAGCGCCTCGGCCGCCGCGCGGGGGGTGCTTCCTGCGGTTGCGCTGGCGTCGTCGATTGGAGCGCCGGCCGAGGACGCCGAGGACGAGTCGGAGGAGGTCGACACGAGCTCGGATTGGCCGGCGAGCCCCGCGGTGGAGGAGGCTGTCACCTTCTTCCGCGGCAGGGCGTGTGCCTTGATGCTCGAGAGCATGCGCGTGGAACTTGCCGCATTCGGCGTCGAGTTCGATACCTGGTTCAGCGAGACCACTCTCCACACCGGTGGAGCCCTCGACAGGGTGGTCGAGACACTGAGGGAGCGGGGCGAGGCTTTCGAGGAGGGGGGTGCCGTCTGGCTGCGCACAACCTCCCGCGGTGATGACAAAGACCGGGTGCTCATCCGGGCCAACGGTCGGCCCACCTATTTTGCGGCCGATATCGCCTATCACGAGAACAAACTCGAGCGCGGTTTCGATCACCTCATCAACATCTGGGGGGCCGACCACCATGGCTACGTGCTCCGGATGAAGGCCGCCGTGGAGATCCTCGCTGGGCGGCCGGAGGTCCTGGAGGTCATCATCGGACAGCTCGTCAACCTGCTCGAGCAGGGCGAGCTCAAACAGATGTCCACGCGCCGCGGCGAGATGGTCACGCTGGCGGAGCTGGTGGAAGCTATCGGCGTCGACGCGGCCCGCTTCTTCCTGGTGATGCGCTCGCACGATCAGACCCTCGATCTCGACCTGGGACTCGCGCGGCAACAATCCCAGGAGAACCCGGTGTATTACGTGCAGTATGCACACGCTCGAATCGCCAGCATCCTGCGGAATATTCCCGCCGGCACCGAGCCGGGTATCCCGGCCGGCCAAGAGGTGTTCGCGTCGGCCTACGAGAGAGCGCTCATCAAGCGCCTGGAATCCTTCGCGTGGACCGTGCAGGATTCGGCGGCGCGGCGGGCCCCGCACCGTATCGCCGCCTATGCCCAAGAACTGGCCGCCGACTTCCACGTCTTCTATAAGCACTGTCGCGTCATCGGCGTCTCTCCGGCGCTGGCTTCGTCTCGGCTGGTGCTCTGTCTGGTGACGAAGGCGGTGATCTCTCGCTGCCTCGACCTCTTGGGCGTGAGCGCTCCGGAGAGCATGTAGCGGGGAGCGGTCTCTGCCTTTTCCAAGGAGCCGGGGGATCTACGATGCCTGAACTGCCTGAAGTCGAGACCGTACGCTGCCAACTCGCCGCCGGACTTACCGGGGCGACGTTCCTCACGGTCGAACTGGTGGAACCGTCGATGCTCCGCGACTGCTTGCCGGACGAGGTGGAGCGCTGGCTACCCGGTAGGCACATCGAGCGGATCGAACGGCTGGGGAAGTTCATCGTCGTCACCCTCGATGGAGGCCTGTTCCTCACCCTCCACCTGGGGATGACCGGCCAACTCCTCGTCGACCCTCCCGAGAGCGGCGCCCACACCCGCTTCGCCTTCCGCCTGGCGGCCGGGGATCCGGCAGGGGCGGGCGCCACCGGCGCGCAGCCGGTCGATCACGGGGCGGCCGCGACGGCCGGTGCCGGCCGCGAGGTGCGGCTGGAATTCCGTGACATGCGCAAGTTCGGCCGCTTTCATCTTACCGTCGGCGGTCCCGCTCCCCGCCTGAAGCAGCTCGGTCCCGACGCCTGGACCGGCGATTGGGATGCGGACTATCTCACGCGCCGGTTGCACGGCCGGACGGCTCCGCTCAAGGCCTTCCTCCTCGATCAGCGGCATCTGGCCGGCATCGGGAACATCTACGCAGACGAGATCCTGTGGTGGACGGCTTTGTCTCCACTCCGGGAGGCCGGCTCGCTGGCCGAGGAGCAGGTGTGCTGCCTGGCGGACGAGATCCGCGTCCGGCTGTCGGAGGGGGTACGGTTGCTCGGCTGCTCGCTGTCGGACTACGTGGATACCGAAGGGCAGCCGGGCAGCTTCCAGGATTGGCTGCAGGCCTATGGGCGGCAGGGGCTGGAGTGCAGGCGGTGCGGTGCCGGCATGGTGCGGACTGTCGTCGCGGGGAGAGGGACTGCATATTGCCCGGAATGTCAGCGTTAGAGCGGCTGCGGTCGCAGCGCGCCAAGCGGTGGGAGATTCGTTCGGACGGCATGAAAAAAGCGAGTCCCGAGTGAACTCGCTTTTCACCTTTCATCGGCTCTTACTTTGTTCCCGCCTCGCTGTACTCCGCGACCATTTACCTTCGCGTTTCCTCCGCGGGTCCCTTTGTAAGCTCCTCAGATGCTGCGTCTGAACTCTCGGGACTCTGCTCAGTATGATACTCGGCCCGAGAAGCGAGTCAACCCCTGACGAGGCGAAACATCCCGCTAATAGCGGGCGGGCTGAGCGGAATCCGCTTCCGCTCACGGCGGACAACATGCGGGTGGCGGCCGGCGAAGGGAAAAGACCGTCTATCGCGTGGCCCCTCGGACAGGGGGTGCCAGGCTGCCGCGTCGTGGGCCACAGCGGGGCGGTCGCTCTACGAGGGCTTGCGCCGCTGTGGTGAAGCCTGGCGCCCGGGGCTTCGGTTGCGCTGTGCTAGAATCTGGTCCTCCAGATGGGTCTTCGGTCCGGGCGGAGTTAACTCAGTTGGTAGAGTGCCAGCTTCCCAAGCTGGATGTCGCGGGTTCGAACCCCGTACTCCGCTCCATATCCCTCCGGAGGCACGCCTCTCCCGCTTCGTGGCCCCTACGCCGACCCGCATTTCTTGTGCCGCGGGTACCCCCATGAGTATTATTGCCATAGCACAGGGGTTTTCCCCGACCCAAGGAGGACGGCATGGCTGCCGCGGAAGCGTCCGACCCGATATCCGATCTCACCCCGCCCAGAGGGGCCATGACCGAGGACGATGCCCGGATGCTCAACCGGCTGGCTCGCATCGAGGGGCAGGTGAGGGGGCTGCAGCGCATGATAGAGCAGGGCAAGGAATGCGAGGAGATCCTTGCGCAGTTGGCCGCCGTGAAATCCGCGCTCGACCGCGTCGGCACCCATCTCATCAGTCATCGGATGAAGGATTGTCTCGAAGATACGACGGGAGCCCAGCTCGATCCGGTGGCCTTGGAGCGAGCGTTCGACGTCTTCTTCAAGTACGTTCAGTGCATGCGCTCGTGAGCACGCGCTCCCGGGCGCATGCTCGGTTGGACGCGCTCGGTAGGAAGTCGTGAGAGGGGCGCTCTGCCCCAAGGACGGCAGATGCCCTCAGAGGCCGCCGGCCGCGTGATCAAACAACCACCGTACGGTGAGGCGGTGAACTGCGGGGTCGTGCTGCGCGCTCGTGTGCGAGCCGCCGGCCAGAGCGAGGAGGGTGGCATCGCCGGCGAGATGCTCCGCCAGAGCGAGGGAATCCGTCAGGGGAACGACCTCGTCACCGCGCGCGTGCACGAGTAGCACGGGACAACGGACCCGGGAGGCCAGCGCATGGCAGTCCTGCCGGGCGAAATAGGTCTTGCTCGAGGGTACGTCCCAGCGGGTGGCAGGAACGTCCGAAGGGCCGAGGGTGCTCGCTGGGAGGGATGGGCTCCGGCCGGGCAGGCCCGGGTCGGGCGCCTCGGTGTCGGGGTGTTGATCCGGGAAGGAATCCAGACCGGCGAGCATCGTTGCTGGACTCGCGGGGCAGAGCAGAGCGACCGCAGCGAAGAGGCCGGTAGCGGCCGCCTTCAGGCCATAGAAGCCGCCCATGCTGGAGCCTCGGTAGCAGAGCCGGGTGCCGTCCACGGCGGGGTGCTTCCGCAGGAAGCCCGCGGCCACCGAGATGTCGTCCTCCAGAGGTCCGTCGGCGGCGCCCTCGCTGTCTCCGTGACCGCGGAAGTCGAGGGCGAGAACCGCGAAGCCCCCGGCGGCTGCTTCTCGGCAGAAGATGTCATGGCGGACACGCCGGCTGCCCGCCCCGTGTCCGACCACCAGGCCGGGGAAGGGACCCAGGCTGGTCTCCGGGAGATAGAGGGTGGCCGCCAACCGGATGGGCGTGGCGTCGGCGCCCGCGGAGTGGAGACGGACCCCGGCGGTGGGCATCAGAACAGGCTCGGCTGGTCTGCGCCGGTCTTGAGATAGGCGACGTAAGGCAGGTTGCGGTAGAGCTGTCGGTAGTCGAAACCGTACCCTACAAAGAAGTCATCGGGAACCTCGAAGCCACGGTATTTCACCTCCAAATCGACCAGGCGCAGTTGCGGCCGGTCGAACAGGATGCAGGCTTCGAGGGATCGTGGCCGGCGCAGGGCGAGCGAGCGGCGGATGTAGTGCAGGGTAAGGCCAGAATCGATCATGTCCTGGACCACGATGACGTCTTTGTCCTTTACCGGCTGATCGAGGTCTTTCAGAAAACGGATGGCCTTGGCCCCCGTCTGGGTATGTTCCTGTCTGTAGGAACTGAGGCTGAGGAAGTCGATCTCGAGGGGCACCGTGATGGCGCGGGCCAGGTCGGCGACGAAGAACACGGAGCCTTTCAAGAGACCGACGAGAAGTAGCTCCCGTCCGGCATAGTCGCGGGATATCTGGGCCCCCAACTCCTCGACCCGGCGGGCGATGGTCTCCGCGTCCAGGTACACGCGGCCGACGTGTGGTCTCGGCTCGGCGGCCTCCGCGGGCTCGCACGCGCCGGCGGCCTCCACCCTTAGGGCGGCGAACGCATCGTCGGGTGCCGGTCGTTCGATCTCGCCCATCAGAGGCCGTATTTCTGGGCCATGCGCACGAAGTCCTTGCGGTAGAGGAGCTTGATGCGTACGTCTGGATACTTTTCCCGCAGCTTGCGCACTTTGCGGTTCTTGGCGGTCACGAGCGACTGCTTCATCTCGGTCACTTCAACGAACAGCTCGAGGTCGGGCAGGTAGAAATCCGGTGTGAAGGCCTCCTGTATGTTGCCATTGTCGTCCTGCTCGAGGATGAAGGTGCGTGGCTCGTACTCCCAAGCGATCCGGTGGTAGTCGAAAAGCTTGGCAGCCTCAAGCTCGGTACGAGTGGCGAACGTCGGTTGTTTGGCGCCCCTGTAGTAGGAGAAGATGGGAGGCTGCTCGGTCATGCTGAGTATCAATTCTACCAGTCCGGTCTGGTGCTAAGCCGCTCAAGGACGGAAGCCTTCAGCACCCCCGTGTGGTAACGTACCCATGTTTCCTTTCGGAGGCTGCCTTGACTCACACGCTTGTCTATCCCATCACTGCGTGTCATAACGCCGCCGGCCATCTCGAAATCGACGGTTGCGACGTTGTCGACCTGGCCGCGGAGTTCGGTACGCCCCTCCTCGTGTATGAGGAGAGATCCATCCGCGACCAGTGCCGGCGCTACAGGGAGGCCTTCTCCGAACATACCGAGGATTTCGAGATCATCTACGCGAGCAAGGCGTTCTCCTCGCTGGCGATAGCTCAACTGGTGCTCGAAGAGGGTCTCTCCATCGACGTGTCTTCCGGAGGCGAGTACCACGTGGCCAAGGTCGCCGGTTTTCCCGCGGAGAAGATCTTCTTTCATGGGAACAACAAGACCCGAGCGGAACTCGACTACGCCCTCGATGGCGGGGTGGGTTTCGTGGTTATCGACAGTTTCCAGGAACTGGCCACGTTGGATGCGATGGTGGGAGCGCGCGGCGAGCGGCAGAAGGTGCTGCTACGGATCACGCCGGGCGTCGAAGCGCACACCCACTCCTACATCCAGACCGGCCAGGTGGACTCGAAGTTCGGCTTCGGCCTGGACGAGGGAGTGGCAATGGAGGCCATCCGCCAAGCCATGGCTGCGTCACACCTCGACCTCATCGGGCTGCACGCCCACATCGGCAGCCAAATCTTTGAACTCGAGGGCTTTCGCAGGGCCGTAGAGATACTGGTGGGGCTCATCGCTCAGGCTCACGAGGCGTACGGGTTCGAATGTCGCTACCTGAACATCGGCGGAGGTCTGGGTATCCGCTATACCGAAGAAGACACCCCCAGGCCCATCGGCGACTATGCAGCCGTGAAGGTGGAAGGAGTGCGCGAGGAGATGGCGCGGCACGGCCTGCCCATGCCGCGTGTGCTCATCGAACCGGGCCGCTCCATCGTGGGCAAGGCCGGTATCACCGCCTATGCGGTGGGGACCATCAAGGAGATCCCGGGCGTTCGCACGTATGTGAGCGTCGACGGCGGGATGAGCGACAACATCCGCCCGATGCTCTACGACGCTCTCTACGAGGGCATGCTCGCGAACAAAGCCTCGGTCGCCCCAGACACAAGGGTTACGGTGGCGGGCAAGCACTGCGAGAGCGGGGACATCCTCATCCGGGACGCCGTACTCGCGAAGCCCGAGCCGGGCGACATCCTGGTGATGCCGGCCACCGGCGCGTACTGCTTCGCCATGGCGTCCAACTACAACGGGAACCCGCGGCCGGCCGTGATCCTCGTGAGAGAGGGCCGAGCTCGGGTGATCATCGAGCGGGAGAGCTACGGCGATCTCATCGCCAAGCACCGGCCACTCCACGGTGGGGCAGTCGGCAACAGCAACGCATAGGGAAAGTCGAGGGGAGCATGAGCCGCGATAGGGTCGTGCGGATAGGCCTGCTGGGCTTCGGGACCATCGGGTCCAGCGTGTACCGGTTGA
>CAZWAR010000017.1:0-15085 GCA_964631965.1 uncultured Gaiellales bacterium | reverse complement strand
ACCGACGCTTGGCGATTTCTTCACCATCCCCACCCTCAAGGAACACGATCAGATCCTCGAAGGCACCGGCGTGGACCTGCAGGTGGTCAGGGTCCTGGAGATCGACCCGAGAAAGCGTCCGGCCGACGCCACGGCGGGCCTCTTCACCACCGAATTCGCGGATATCGTGGACGACCCGGAGATCGACATCGTGGTGGAAGTCATCGGCGGGACCGATCACGCCTTCGCCTTCCTCGACCAGGCGATGCGCAAGGGCAAGAACGTGGTCACCGCCAACAAGCAACTCCTGGCCAGCCGGGGTCAGGCCCTCTTCGAACTGGCGCGCGAGGAGATGCGCCATCTCCGCTTCGAGGCATCGGTGGCGGGGGCTATCCCCATCATCAAGGTGATGAGGGAGAGCATGATCGCGGCCGAACTGAGGACGGTCTATGGCATCGTCAACGGTACGACCAATTACATCCTGACCAAGATGTACGAAGACGAGGGCGACTACGCCGAGATCCTGAAAAGAGCCCAGGAACTCGGGTATGCCGAAGCCGATCCCACCGCGGATGTGGGAGGCGGCGACGCGGCCGCCAAGATGGCCATTCTCGGTTCCATCGCCTTCCACTCGCGCGTGAAGCTTAGTGATGTGGCGTGCCAGGGTATAGAGAACATCACCCTGGGCGACGTTCGCTATGCCAAAGACCTCGGGTTCGTGGTGAAGCTCATAGGGGCCGCGCGGCTCATCGAGGGCAGGGTGAGCGTGCGTGTGTTTCCGGCTCTCGTCCCCAAGGACCACCCGCTGGCCTCCATCAACGGATCGAACAATGCGGTGTTCCTCCAGGGTGCCGAGATCGGCGAGATCATGCTGATGGGCCCGGGCGCCGGCGGGCAGCCGACGGCGACAGCGGTGGTGAGCGACATAGTGTCCATCGCCAACACCAAGGACGTCGGGTTCCTGCAGAGTTGTTCGTGCTACCGCTCACTGGGCTTCTACCCCGCCGAGGAGGTGGAGTCGGCGTTCTTCATCAAGACGAGCGTCGAAGACGTCTCCGGGGTACTGGCTCAGATCGCCTCGGTGTTCGGGCAGTACGGGGTGTCGATCGCGAGCATGATCCAGAAGGGGAGAGGCGCGGAGGCAGAGCTGGTGCTCATCACTCACCCCACCAAGGAGAAGAACTTCTTCGCCGCCATCGAGAAGACGAAGGCGTTAAGTTGCTGCACAAGCGAACCGATGACCCTTAGGGTGCTCTGACGCGCACGCCGGAAGCAGCGCTTCCTGGGGTGGTCGGCGCCGGAGAAGGGGAGCGGACCCGACCAAGGAGACCCATACTCGCAGCGGAGTAGCCACGATGGGAAATCCCACCCGCTCGTGCGTCATCGCTCATCTGTCGGACCTGCATCTGGGCTCGCAGTATTTCGTGCCCAACCTGCTGGATCGGACTCTGGTGGAGGTCAACGACCTTCAACCCGATATCGTGGTCGTCACCGGCGACCTCACCAACATGGGCTATCGCCAAGAGTTCCGGGAGGCGCGCGAGTACCTCGACCGGCTCACCTGCCCGGACGTTCTCGTGGTTCCCGGTAACCACGACAGTCGAAATGTGGGCTACGCGCACTTCGAGCGTCTGTTCGCGACGCGCGAGTCACGGATCCACAAACAGGGAGTGACTATGCTGGGAGTGGATTCTTCGGAACCGGACCTCGATTACGGTCGTATAGGGCGGCACCGCTATCCCTGGATCCGGGAGACCTTCATGGAGAACCCTGAGGACGTCAAGATCTTCATGCTGCACCACCATCTCCTGCCCATCCCGGGAACAGGCCGGGAGCGCAACATCGTGAACGACGCCGGAGATGTGCTCGAGGTGCTCGTGGAGTGCGGGGTGGACCTGGTGCTCTCGGGGCACAAGCACGTGCCCTACGCGTGGCGGCTGGAGGACATGTACGTCGTCAATGCCGGGACCGTCGCGACGCTGCGTCTGCGCGGGGACACCAAACCCTGCTACAACGTCGTGGACATCGCCGGCGAGCACGTCACGGTCAGCCGTCACTATCCTTTCCATGGCGCCGAGACGATCGTCGAGTTCGACCGGGCTGCGGAAAGATGAGCGGGGCTCACATCCATCTGTCTTCAGGCGCAGGATCGGCGAGTTCGATTGTCGAGCCAGAGGGGCAGGCACCGGGATGCGCCTCAGCGAGGCCGGCGGCCCTGGCCCTCATCGACGGAGAGCACTACCCGCCGGTGGTGCGCGATGCTCTGCGGGAAGCGGGCGGGCGGTATGACGTCAGGGCAGCTCTGTTTGTAGGGGGGACGGAGAAGATTGACCGAGAGGGGCTGCGGGACGGGGCCGAGCAGACGTACGGGGTGCCCGTCGTGTTCGTGGAAGACACGGCCGGCGGCCGGTCGGCGGCTCTGCCCGGGGCTCTTCAAGCGGCCATAGACCGGTATGGGCCCACAGTGGTCGTTGACCTGAGCGATGAGCCGGTGTTAGGATACATAGAGCGTTTCCGCTTGGCGAGCGCCGCCTTGGCCCGCCGGGTGGGCTACGTAGGTTCGGATTTCCACTTCAGTCCCGCGAATCCTGAGCGTCTCTGCACCTGTCCTTCGTTGGCCATCATGGGTACCGGCAAACGGGTGGGGAAGACAGCGGTGAGCGGGTATGTGGCTCGGACGCTTTCTAGGACGCTTCCGGTTCACGAAGGCCGTCCAGGGGTTGTGATCGTCGCGATGGGACGCGGTGGGCCCAGTGAGCCGGAGATCGTCGACGGCGCTCGGCGGCAACTCACTGTGGAGGACCTTCTCGAGAGGAGTCGCGGGGGCAGGCACGCCGCCTCGGACTACTTGGAGGACGCCGCCCTCAGCGGGGTCGTCACCGTCGGGTGCCGGCGCTGTGGGGGAGGCATGGCGGGCGCGCCCTATGTTTCGAACGTGGCGGAGGGCGTGAGGCTCGCGAACGGTCTGCGGCCCGGCTTGATCGTGATGGAGGGCAGCGGGTCGGTGGAGCCGCCGGTGGTCTCCGACGCCAAGGTGCTCATTGTTGGTGCGCACCAGGCCGTGGAGGACATTGCCGGCTACTTCGGGACGTATCGGCTGCTCGTGAGCGACGCGGTGGTATTGACGATGGCGGAGGAGCCACTGGCAGGGCCGGACAAGGTCCGAGCCGTCCGCGAAGCGATTGCCTCGGTCAGGCCTGACCTGCCGGTGGTGACGGTGGTCTTCCGGCCCCGGCCGATGGAGAGCATCGAGGGCCGCCGGGTGGCATGCTTCTCCACCGCGCCGGAGGGCCAGAGCGGCGCGGTGCGCAGGTATTTGGAGGAGCGCTGGGGCTGCACCGTGGAAGTGTTCTCGTCGCATCTGGCAGAGCGGGAGGCGCTTCGGCGGGACTTCGAGAGTGAGGCGATGGCTCGGGTGGACACTGTGGTCACCGAGATCAAGGCGGCGGCCATCGACGTGGTGGCCGAGGGGGCCGTGAAGCGGGGGCTGCCGGTGGTCTTCATGGACAACGTGCCGGTTGAAGTGGGGCCCGGGGGCGCGCTGCGAGAAGAGGGCGGCCTGCTCGAGGAGTTGGTGCGGGGGTTGGCGGACATGGCCGGGGAGAGGTTCGCGGAGGGACGGTGATGTTCCAGCGGCGGTTTCGGCGTGAGGAGTGAGCCGATGGCAGAGGGAGACCCGAGCGGGTCCACGGCAAAGCCGGAGGGGCCTCCCATCCAGCTGGTGAGCGACGGCCACAGGATCCCGTTCTCGAAGGGACTGCTGGCGACCGCGTTGACGTCCACCGGGTTGCCGCCCCAGCGGGCCTATGAGGTGGCCTTGGACGTGGAATGGCGGCTTCTCCGGGGCGACGAGCGGGAGATCGGCGTAGAGGAGCTGCGGAGTCTGGTGGAGACGGTACTGGCCGACAGCGGCGAGCAGGTGTATCTGCGGCGCTATCGGGCCTGGAACGAGATGGCGGCTGCTGACCGGCCGGTGATAGTGCTCATCGGGGGCGCAACCGGTGTAGGGAAGAGCACGATAGCCGCCCATGTGGCTCAGAGGTTGGGGATCGTGCGGATCATCTCCACCGACGCCATCAGGCAGGCGATGCGGGCGTTCTTCTCGGAGACGCTCATGCCGTCGCTCCACTACTCGTCCTACGAGGCGGGGACGGCGGTGAGGATCCCGGTGGGACCGAACGTGGATGCCGGCTTGTTGGGCTTCATGGAGCAGGTTGAGATGGTGAGCGTAGGGGTGCGGGCCATCATCGACAGGGCCATCAAAGAGGGGACGAGCCTGGTGGTGGAAGGAGTGCACATGGTTCCCGGCATCATGGGGCTGGGAAGTGCGGCAGAGGATGCCTCGAATGCGCTTCTCCTGCCCCTCGTGGTGTCGGTGCGGGACGGGGAGCTGCACAAGAGTCATTTCTTGGTGCGGGAGCAGGAGACATCGGGCAGGAGGGTGCTGGCCCGGTACCTGCAGGGGTTCGGGGAGATCAGGAAGATCCAGGAGTTCATCCTGGAGAGAGCGGGAACGGAAGGGACGTTGGTGGTCGATAACGAGAACATCGACGACACGGTGGGGCTGATAGTGGATGCGTTATACGACGTCATCGAACAGATTGAGGTGCGTGCTGGTGGATATTGAGGGGCGCTGCATATGCACTCGGTTCATGATGGTCACCGAGGCTGCTGCTCTTGGGGCTGCGGAGTGGGCGGGCAGAGGTGACGGGGCTGCCGGAGAAACGGCCGCGCGCAATGCCATGGCTGCGGCGCTGGCAGAGATGCCGGTGAAGGTGAGGATCGTCGGCAGCCGCGGCAAGAGCCGGGGCCCCGCCGTGCTGCAGACGGGAGACATCGTTGGCGGACGCCCCGTGGAATGGGGTGGCGGCGGCCGCGCCACGGAGGGCGAGCCCCACGAAGGGATCCCCCTGTGGGATGCGATAGTACAGCCGCTGGAGGCTGTCAGCGCTCTCGCTCGAGGTTCGGAGGGCGCGCTGGCCATGATTGCCGCCGGTCCTGAGGGCAGTCTGATGCAGGTGCCGGATATGTACATGCAGAAAGTGATAGTCTCCGGTCGGGCCGCGCAGGCCGTCGACTTGGATGCGCCGGTCGGGGACAACATTCGGCGTGTGGCCAGCGCCCTGGAACTGGCCCCCGAGGACTTGACTGTGGTGGTACTCGATCGACCTCGCCACGAGGAGCTCGTGGCCCACATCCGAGCTACCGGCGCCCACCTCCAACTCATCGTCGACGGGGACATCTCCGCGGGCGTGGCTGCCGCCCTGCGGGAGAGCGGCGTGCACATGGCCATAGGTATCGGGGGGGCCATCGAGGGGGTTGTGGTGGCGGCGGCCCTGCGCTGTGTGGGCGGCGAGATGCAGTCCCGGTTTTGGCCGGTCTCGCGGCAGCAACTGGAGCAGGTCAGGGCGGCCGGCATCGAAGATGTGGAGGCGTCCCTCACGATGTCCGACCTGGCCAAGGATGGAGTACTGTTCTCGGCCACTGCGGTCACGGGGGGCCGCTTCCTGAGAGGCATCGATGTACGGCGCGAGGGAGTCCAGACGGAGACACTCATCATGTGTTCCAGTTGCCACGCTGTCCGCACTGTAAAGACCCTACACCGTTCCCAAAACGGGGGACCGATGGTGTCCCTCGCGATCCGCTGAAACAGCGAACGAGCGAAAGAAGAGATAGACCGAATGAACCCTGTAGAAGAACAGATAAGCCCGGTTACCGGGAAGGCCATCTCGGTGGCCGAAATCGAGCCCAAGCTGCTGTCCGACCTCCACATGGTCGCCGGCGAACTGGGAATCAAGAACTACCGCAAGTACTCCAAGCAGGATCTCATCATGAAGATCCTGAACGAGCAGTCCCAGGATCGGGGCCTGCACTTCCGCACAGGCCTGCTCGACATCCTACCCGACGGTTACGGCTTCCTCCGGACCCAGGGCTACACCCAGTCCGACTCCGACATCTACGTGTCGTTATCGCAGATCCGTCGCTTCAAGCTGCGTCGCGGCGACGAGATCACCGGCCAGGTGCGCACGCCGCGGGACAACGAGAAATACCACGCACTTCTCAAGATTCAGACCGTCAACGGCATGGATCCCGAACAGGCGCGCCATCGCCCGAACTTCGAGTCTCTCACCCCGCTGTTTCCCGAGGAGCGGCTGCGTCTGGAGACGACTCCCGAAAGGGTGTCCGCTCGGGTGATGGACATCATCTCCCCGCTGGGGAAGGGGCAGCGCGGACTGATCGTGTCACCTCCGAAAGCCGGTAAGACCACCATCCTCAAGGATCTGGCCCACGCTATCGCGGCCAACAATCCGGAGGTGCACCTCATCGTGCTCCTCGTGGACGAACGGCCGGAGGAAGTCACCGACATGGAGCGCACCGTCTCGGGCGAGGTGGTGGCATCCACCTTCGATCAGCCGGGCGAGAACCACGTGCAGGTGACCGAACTGGTGCTGGAACGCGTCAAGCGCCTGGTGGAAGTGGGCAAGGACGTTGTCGTCCTTCTCGACTCGATCACCAGGATGGCTCGCGCCTATAACCTGCAGGCGCCGGCCAGCGGGCGAATCCTCTCCGGTGGCGTCGATTCCACGGCGCTGTACCCGCCCAAGAAGTTCTTCGGGGCTGCCCGGAACATCGAGGAGGGCGGGTCGCTCACCATCGTGGCGACGGCGCTCGTGGAGACCGGTTCTCGTATGGACGAGGTCATCTTCGAAGAGTTCAAGGGTACTGGCAACTGGGAAGTGCGGCTCACGCGTCAGCTGGCGAACAAGCGTGTCTTCCCGGCCATCGACATCGAGAACTCCGGTACCCGCAAAGAAGAGTTGCTCATGGACCCGGTGGAGGCGAAGATGGTCTGGAAGCTGCGCGGTGTGCTGCACGCTCTCGACCCGAACGCGGCCATCGAACTCCTGATCCAGAAGCTTCGGGAGACCAAGTCCAACGGGGAGTTCCTCGAGCAGATGAGGAAGAACTCCCGCTAGGCGGGCAGGCAGCGGTCCCGCTCCTTTTCGGGAACCGCCTGGGGGATGCCACCCAGGCGGGCTCGGTGACCGCCGACCACGACTTCCGACCGCAGACCGGACCATACACCGCCGACCGGAGGCGAGGCACACGACATGGCCGTTGCACTTCCCATAGAAGGCATTCTCGCCGGCCACTACACCGACTGCGAGGGAATCACCGGCTGCACGGCCGTGCTCGCGCCTGAGGGCGCCGTTGCCTCGGTGGACATCCGGGGAGGTGCACCGGGGACGTTGGAGACGGCCCTGCTGTCGCCCTACGCCTCCGTGAAGGAACTGCACGGGATTCTGCTCACGGGGGGCAGCGCGGCGGGCCTGGCCGCCTCTGCTGGGGTCAGCGCCTTCCTTCGGGAGAGGGGCTGGGGCTACCAGACCCCCTTCGCAAAGATCCCCCTGGTAAGCGCCGCTGTGATCTACGACCTGGGACTGGGCGATCCCACCGCCTGCCCCACAGCTGCGCATGCCTACCAGGCTGCGAAGTCGGCGGGGACGAGCATCGAGGAGGGTAGCGTAGGAGCCGGCACAGGAGCGACGGTGGGCAAGTTGCTCAACTTCCAGGGCCAGATGAAAGGCGGCATAGGCGTCGCGTCGGTGGAGACCGGTAGCGGGGCCACTGTGACGGCGCTGACGGTGGTGAACGCCCTCGGGGACGTGCTGGATGAGCGTGGGCAGATCCTTGCCGGAGCGTGGCGCGACGGCGGGTTCGCGGACTGCAAGGGGTCGCTTCTGGGCATGAGAGAGGAGCCGGCCTTCAGCGCCATCGAGAACACGACCATAGCCGTCGTCATGAGCGACGCCGCGCTCGACAAGCTTCAGTGTGCCATCGTCTCTCGCATGGCCCACGACGGCTTCGCCCGGGCGATCGACCCTGTCCATACGCCCCGAGACGGGGACTGCGTCTTCACCGTCGCCACCGGCCGCCGACCAGGCAACGTATTCCAGGTGGGCGTTGCCGCAGCCGACGCGGTGGCGACGAGCATTCGCCGGGCGGTGCGAGCGGCGGGGACACTTGGGGGAGCGCTCGCGCTCGGGGACCTGCCGATGGGGCCGGACGGCGGCGAGGCCTTCGGTCGCCCGGCTAGGGCCGATACAGCCGGCAACGGATCGGTGGGCCTCTGATGGCGCCCATCCGGTGCTTCGAGTCGATCGCGGGGCTGCGGGCCGAGCTCGACACTGCCCGGGCGCGGGGTGCCTCGATTGGGCTCGTGCCTACGATGGGGGCGCTGCACGAGGGGCATCTGGCGCTGATCCGGAAAGCTCGGGGCGACAACGACCTGTGCATCGTCTCTATCTTCGTCAACCCGACTCAGTTCGATGCGGCCGATGACCTCGCGAAGTATCCTCGGGCCCTGGGAAGCGACCTGAGGTCGGCGGAAGGCGCAGGAGCGGACTACGTGTTCGCCCCGAGTGTGGACGAGATGTACCATCCGGACGCTTCCACCTGGGTGGACGTCGAGGGGCTGACCGAGGTGCTGTGCGGAGAGGCCCGGCCCGGGCACTTCCGCGGCGTATGCACGGTAGTCTCGAAACTGTTCAACATCGTCGGCCCCGACCGAGCGTATTTCGGCGAGAAGGATGCGCAACAGCTGGCGGTGATCAAGCGGATGGTGCGAGACCTCGATATGCGTGTCGATATCGTGCCCTGCCCCACGGTGAGGGAACCGGACGGGCTGGCGATGAGCTCACGGAACCTTCGGCTGACGGCAGAGGCGAGAGTCCAGGCGCCGGTACTCCACCGGGCACTGGAGGCCGCGCGCACGGCGGTGGAGAACGGAGAGCGGGATGCGGGGCGCCTGAAGACGGGCATCCGCTCGGCCCTGGGCGACGCGGACCTCGCGGAGATCGACTACGTCGAGATCGTCGACGCGGAGACGCTCGAGCCGGTGGTGTTCGTGAACCGGCCGTGCCTCATCGCCCTGGCCGTTTTCTTCGAGGGCGTGCGGTTGATCGACAATGTAACGGTGAGAGTCTAGGGCCGGCCCGATGGGGGCCGGAAGGAATGGGGGTATGGCGGCTACGGCCGGGCGAAGCTTGCAAGCCCGGCTCTTACGGGCTAATGTACCCCACAATCCGCACCAACGGTTCGACGGTGCATTCTGATAGGAAGGAGGAACGGCATGAAACCGGCGCGCTCCGTACTAGCAGGTGTTGTTGTCACTCTGGGTGTGGCGGCAGGAGCGGTATATGCCCTGGCTCGCAGGGTCTCCAAGAAGACGGGCAAGAGCACGCTGGCCTCTCTGACCTCGGTGCCGGCGGAAGCACAGAGTCTTGTGTCGACCACCAAGGCCGAAGTCACCGAGACCGCATCCCACCTGAAGGAAAGTTCCACGGAGGCGGTGAGCGGCCGCTTGGCGACTCTCCGCGAGACGGGGGCCTCGCTCAAGAACCGGATAAGCATCCGCGGCGGTGGGGCGGAAGCTGAGTCGGGATCTCCTGAGGCTGAGCCCGTTGCAGCCGAGACCGAGACGTCCACCGCGGCGGAAGACTGAACCTCCGCCACCGCGGCCGAAGACTGACCCTCACGAATCCTTCGATTCGCTAAGCGGATCGCAGCCGGACGGCCTCACTCCTGAGCCGGGAGTCCCGCCGCGTGGTTGTGCGCCTTGTTCTCGATCAGCGCGTTGCCCCCGTCGATGACGAGTAGTTGCCCGGTCACGTACGAAGCCTCCGGCGAAGCCAGGAAAGCGATCGCTGCCGCCACCTCGTCAGGCGTGCCCGAGCGGCCGATGGGGGAGGCGAGGGCCGCTTCCGCTTCGAGTGGGGTCTGAGAAGCGGTCGCTATCCAGCCCGGGCCCACCGCATTCACGGTGATCCCGTCTCTCGCCACTTCGACGGCCAGTGAGCGCACCAGTCCGGTCATAGCCGCCTTGGCGGTGGCGTAGGTTGTTTGCAGAGGCATGGCGCTCACGGTGCCGGTCGTGGACGAGACCAGGATTATCCGCCCGAAGGCGCGTTCCTTCATAACGGGCAGGAACGCCCGGGTCGCGAGAAAGGTTGTGCGCAGATTGCGGGCGAGCGCCTCGTCCCACTCGACGAGGGTGAGGTCTTCGAGGGGCTTCTCTGCGTCCCAGCCGCTGATCTGCGAGACCATTCCGGCGTTGTTCACAAGGATGTCGACCGCCGGGCGCCAGTCGAGGACGGCTGCGGCGAGTGCCGCCACATCGACCATCTGAGTGAGATCCGAGACGATGCCGAAAGCGGTGATACCCTCCCCCCGCAACTCGCCCACCCGGTCGTGGATGCGGTCGGTGGTGGAGGTCACGGACACCGAGGCGCCCATCCGACCGAGCAGGCGGGCGGTGGCGAAACCGATGCCGACGGCGCTGCCGGCCCCGGTCACCAGAGCGGTGCGGCCGGCCAGCGAGAAGGGTTGTGCCTGCCGCGAGTCCTGAGACATCCTCGAGGATCCGCACGCCGGGCGAACGCTGGCGGAGGGGTTGACGCTCACCGGGTGAGGAGGCGTTCTGTCGCGTCTGCGAAGAGTTCCGTATGTCTGTCGACGTCCGCGGCCGTATGACTCGACGACATGAGAGCCATGTTGTGGAACGGTGTCAACAGCACGCCGTGGTTGAGCATATAGAGGTGGTACCAATGTTCCAGGTCCGGGTCGATGGCCGCTGCGGCCTGGGCGCCGTTACGCGGGGGGTCGCAGAACCAGTACTCGCCCCTGCAGCCGAGTCTCTGCACCGTCCAGGGGAGGTCGTGCCTTTCCATTACCGTGGCAACCCCCTTCGTCCAGCGTTCGGCCAGAGGGATGGCGATCTCGAAATCTTTCTCCCGGAGAGCGTTGCTCAGCGTGACGCGGATGGCGGCCACCGACAGGGCGTTGCCGGCCAGGGTGCCGCCGATGCCGCTGACGTCCACACCCTCGCTGGTGAAGAAGGTCTCGAGTTCCGCTCCGATCTCCGCGCTCATACCGTATGCCGCGGCCGGGATCCCACCGGCGATGGGTTTGCCGATGGTCAGCATGTCGGGCGACAGGCCCCAAGCGGCCGTGCAGCCACCTGGGCCGGCGCAGATGGTGTGGGTCTCGTCGATGATCAGCAGCGTCCCGGTGCGCGTGCATATATGACGCAAGGCTTCGTGATATCCGGGATCGGGCAGCACTATGCCGATGTTCGTGAGCGCCGGTTCCGCCAGGACGCAGGCGACGTCGCCGGGGGCGAGCGCAGCCTCCAGGGCGGGGAGGTCGTTGAATTCCACCACCTTCGTGGTGGCCGACGGATGCACCTGCGCCCCGATGTTGGATTCACGGAGTTGGGTCTCGCCGTTGGGACCGATCGTGGCGAGAGTCTCGTCGACGCTCCCGTGGTAGCACCAGTCGAAGACAAGGATCTTGGGGCGCCCGGTGAGGTATCGGGCGATGCGTAGAGCGAAGCGGTTCGCGTCGGTGGCCGTGAGCGCCAACTGCCACAGGGGCAGACCGAAGCGCCGCTTCAACTCGCCGGCCACCCAGATGGCATCCTCGGTGGGGAGCATCGTCGTGATCCCCTGCCGCGCCCGCTCGCCCAGTACGTCGGCGACGTACGGAAGAGCGTGTCCGGTCATAGCCCCGGTGTCGCCGAGGGCGAAATCGATGTATTCGTTACCGTCGACATCCGTCACGCGCGCACCGACGGCGGTCTGCATGAACACCGGGAAGCTTCCTGCCCACCGTGTCATCCAGGCCATCGGTACGCCGGTCAGAAGGTTCTCTTTGGCCCTTTCGGCCAGCAGGGCCGACTTCGGATGCGTTTCGACGAAGCGCCGGCGCTCGTCGTCGAGACCTGCGGCCAGCAGGTCCCGGTCGATGGCGGTCATGCCTGCCCCCGACCTCCGGTGCGCAGGCCGTTCCATAGGGCTACGGCGGAGGCGATGATCGCGAACACCGCGGCTACCCACAACGCAGGGGAACGTCCGAGTTCGGCATCCGGGAAGGTCAGGAGGCGCACGGCGAGGAAGAACGCGGCCAGCAGAAAGCCGCACGCGGCCAACTGCACCCTTCTCGATGCGTAGACGACGATGCTGATCGCGGCCACGGCGGACAAGGCGACCGGCATGTACCAGATCACGAGGGAGGTGTTGAGCCAGATGCCCGCGCCGTCTGCGAAGGGAAGGAACACAGAGATGAGGCAGATCGCGCAGGCTCCAATGATCAGCCAGTCGCTCCAGTCCATTCCGGCCCATGTCCACGCCCTCAGCCTGGGAACGTATCTCTGGAGCGGCGGCTCGGCATGGACCGGGGGCCGAGGCTCCGTCTCCGGGGCCGCAGTCTCCTGAGGCGCCGCCTCGTGCGGTTCCGCCTGTTGCGACTGCTCCTGCTCCGCCGCCGGCTGGGGCGCGCCGCATTCCTTGCAAAACGCGGTATCCTCGCCGATCTCGTGACCACAACTCGAACAGTACCTGGCCACTATGCACCATCCTCTCCGTTATGGCTTCCCGGCCGGAACGTCAGACGACGTGTACCCGGCCGCCTTCTCCGCTGCGTCTACCGACCATCCTATACGGCTTTCCCAGACGACAGCAACTGCAATCGACTACACCACTCGTTCGGGGCCAAGGAACAGATGACTTATCCCGCCATGCGCTTCGCTCGTTCCGCCGATGCCCGGAGCGGCCAGGAGCCCCTCGGGTCCTTCCGGCGTCCGGCACCGGCCGGTTCGCCGAGAGGGTGCTCGGCGACGGGCGGGAGGTGGAACACTTACCCGTCCCTCTGGGCTCCGGGAACAGGAGGAGCGGAGATCCCTTCCTGTGGGCGTGAAGTGGCGGGAGTCTGGTCGCGCGCAGACTCATCGGCCGTGAAGACATTGTGACCGGCGAACGTGTAGGTGAGGAACCCCTGCTGAGTGATCGAGCCGCGGATGCCGTGGCGGCTGAAGAGGGCCTGGAGCTCGGCCGGCTCCAGGAACGACGCCGGTTCGCCGACCCGCTTCTCGGCGAAGACGAGGAACTGCCCGACCCCAGCCCGGCGGAACTCGAACACGAGCACGCACCCGCCCGGTCTGACTACCCGGGCCATCTCAGCCGCGGCAGCGTCCTGGTCGCGAAAGTGATGGAAGGCATCCGAGCAGAGCAGACCGTCGAAGTGGCCGTCGGGAAAGGGGAGGGATTCGGCGGCGGTCAGCCTCACCGACAGCGACGGGTCGGGGGAGACCCGCCTGAGCATCTCGGGAGTGACATCTGCGACGACGACCTCCGCCCCCAGTTGGCGGCCGACACCCTGCCCGAGGTCGCCTGTGCCGCCCCCCAGGTCGAGGAGCCGGCCGCCCGGCGCGACGCACGGCCGGACGTAGTCGGCGAAGCGGCGGAAGTCGGACTCGGTGAAACGGTGCCGGCTGAGCTTGAAGATGGGGGCCGTCAGGCTGAAGAAGGTAGACACGGAACCTCCCTATAGGCGTTCATGAGCGGCGGCCGTACCAGATAGATCGTCGCAGCGTCCTGCGTGACGCACCCGTCCGATGTGGTCGCCGTGGGGTCAACGTTTCTCCCATCTGTGGAGATACCCCACTTGGCTCAGTGTGCTACCGGCCTGGATCTCTCTGCGGAGCCGGTTCTCTCTCTCGAGAACGTCCATGGCCCGGTTGGTGTACTCCAGCGCTTTGTCCTTGGGAATGACGCAGACGCCATCGTCGTCGCCGATGATCCAATCGCCCGGGGACACCCGGATGTTGTTGACGCGGATCGGCACTCCGATCTCTCCAAAGCCTTTCGGCTCTCCGGCCGTGGGAGAGACGAGGGACGAGAACAGCGGAAAGCCCATGGCGACGATGTCGCCGGTGTCCCGGGCACCGCCCCAGATCGCCACCCCGGCCACCCCTTTCTGAATGGCTGAGTTGGTCGCCAGTTCGCCCCAGATCGCCGGCGCTACCCCACCCGCGTCGATCACGAGGACGTCACCGGGCCGGGCATGGTCGATGGCCTCCACCGGTTTGGCCCAATCCCCCGGGTATGTCCGCACCGTCAGCGCCGGGCCCACCATCTTCATGCCCGGAGCCAGCGGCCGCAGGCCGGGGACGTCCCCGCTCCGATGCATGGCGTCCGACACATTGGCGGCGGAGACACGGCTGAGCATCTCGCGGATCTCGGGCCCGGTGGCCCTGACGAACAACTCCGACCGGGTGGGGACAAGAGTGTCGATGCATGCCTTGATGGTACGGGTGGCGGCCGTGGCGTCGGCGGCTTTGGTGATGGCCCCGCCCACGATGACTATGGAGGCCCCCGCTTCAACGGCCAGAGACGCGGTCTCCGAGTTGATTCCCCCTGCCACCGCCACCGGGATGCTCACCGCCTGGGTGACGGCCCGCAGCGTGTCCCACGGGGTCTTGCCCTGCATCTGCTCGTCGATGGCTATGTGGATGCCGATGTAGCTGGCGCCCATCGCCTCGGCCTGTTTGGCCCGGGTCACCACGTCGGCAACCTGCACCATGTCCACGATGATCTCCGCCCCGTAGTTGCGGGCCGCCTCGACGCACTCCTGGATGGTGGCGTCCGAGGCGGCGCCGAGGACGCCCACTACCTTCGCGCCCGCCTTCGCCGCGTACTCCACCTCGGCCCGGCCTGCATCCATGGTCTTCATGTCCGCTACCACCACGTGGCCCGGGTAGCGGGCGTGAAGTTGGCGCACCGCCTCCAGCCCCTCACTCTTGATGAGGGGCGTGCCCGCTTCCAGCCAGTCAGCGCCACCGGCGACGGCTTCGTCGGCCAGCTTGAGTGCGCGGGGAAGGTCGACGAAGTCGAGGGCGAGTTGCAGGATGGGCTTCACTGGGGTCATTGGGTGTCCTCCTGATCAGCGGACGCCGAAGCTCTGGACGATCACCGTGCGCTCGCGGGGGCGGTTGTCGAAGCAGACGAACGCGATCTCCTGCCAACGGCCGAGGCAGAGCTTGCCGTCGTCGAACGGGATGACCAGCGAGGGGCCGAGCAGGCCGGCGCGCACGTGGGCATGACCGTTGTGATCAGGATGGGTGTCGTTGTGGTAGTAGTGGTTGCTGGGCAGGGCGATGTGGTTGAAGAGGTCGCGGAAGTCCTGCACGACGCCCGGCTCGAACTCGAGGGTGGTGACGGCGCCCGTCGCCCCCGGCACGAATACGGTGACCGCCCCGGCGCGAAAT
>CAZWAR010000016.1:0-35039 GCA_964631965.1 uncultured Gaiellales bacterium | reverse complement strand
CACGTCACCGCGACCACTTCCCCGCCTGCACCCGCCACGACCGCAGCACCTGCGCCGCCCACCACAAAGGCGCCCGCTCCGTCCACCACCAAGGCGCCTGCTCCGTCCACGACCAAGGCGCCCGCTCCGGTCACTACAGGACCGACTTCGTCAACGGCCTCCCCCGTCACGACTCCGACTGCCGGTGTCTTGGAATCGGTAACCGTCACTAGTTCCACGACGACGTCAGCAGGTCCGAGCACTACCGCCGCGGACCCGACCGGTGGTTCTCTCGATCCGGCGACAACCGTCGCCGGATCGACCACCACCACAGACTCCTCTGGATCGATCTCCGGCTTTGCCGACGGCGGCGGTGGCGGGGGAGACGGACTCGCGGGAGGGTGGATCGCCCTCATGATCGCTCTTGGAGTCCTCGCCCTGGCCGGTTGGACCGGCATGGCCCTCGTCCGGGCGGCGAGCCGGCGTACGCTTATAGGTCGAGGGGCGGCGGCAGGCGGCCTCGTAAGGTTCGTGCTTGCCGAGCGCTTGGCGCATTGGCTCTACGCTCTCTGCTTCCTCACGGCAGGCGCGACCGGTGCGCTGATGTGGATCCCATCAACCGCGCAGTGGATGGCGGGCGCGTACTTCACCGTATCCCGGTACCACGGCTACGTGGGCATCGCGATGGTGATCGTCCCGTTGCTGATCTTCCTGGCTCTGGACCGGAGGCGGCTGCGCGAAGACCGGCGGGCGCTGGACGAATGGAACACGCACGACCGGCGTTGGCTCCGGGCCGCCTTCAGCGGAGGCATGTTCCGCGGCACGAAGATGCCTCCGCAAGGCCGGTTCAATGCGGGGCAGAAGATCAATGCACACGTGGTCGCAGGACTCACATTGGGCTTCGTGGTCACGGGGACTCTGTTGATGGCGCGCGACCACCTACCATTCTGGCTGACATCTGGAGTGCTGTTCGGCCACAAGGTGCTGGCGGTCTCCGGGGCCACCCTTCTGCTGGGTCATGTTGGCATGGCCCTCCTCACCCGACACGGGCGCGGAGGCCTGAGGGCCATGGTCAGGGGTATCCTCCCGGGGCATATAGCCCGGGAAGGGCATTCGCTCTGGTATGCCGAATGGCTCAGGCAGAACCGCCGGGAAGATCCCTCCCTGGCCGCCAGTACTAGTCGAGCCGCCCCGGCCACGCCTCCCTCCATCTGACGGCTCGAACAGATCCTCAGCAGAGCTGCGCGAGCGCCCTCGAAGGCGGTGAGGCCGGCTATCGCGGTACTCGGAGTTCGATAGGTTAGCCACTCACTATTGATTGTCGCCGTTCATGCGACTATGCTGGAAGAGTCGGTATGTCCACCCCTTCTCGCTCGGTGTCCCGTCGACTGTTGGAGCCGCTTCCAAAGGAACGTGTGAGGTGATGGCATGGTGGAGATCGAGGATCTGAAGTGCTGTGGCATGTTCGGAGGTTTGAGCAGTACCGAACTTGCGGCGCTGACCGGGATGGCGAGAACCGAGAAGGTCTCCGCCGGCACCCGGATCATCAAAGAGGGAACGCCGGCCAACGCGCTCTACCTCTTGAAGGAGGGCAGGGCGGCCGTGCGGATGACAAGCCGTGACGGCCATGAGGTCGTGATCGACCAACTGCAATCGGGAGACGTGTTCGGGTGGTCCGCGGTGCTCGAAAGCACCACGTTCAAGTCGGCCATTTGGGCCCTTGAGGATTGCTCTCTCATCGTGGTCGACGGGGGAAAACTGAGGGAGCTGCTTGAGACCACCGACCACATGGGCTACCGGGTGGTCCGGGGCATCGCCGGCGTCGTGGCAAACCGCCTCGAGAAGCTCCGCGCCCGGCTGGTAGACCAGCCTTTCTCCGAAGAGTGGCTCACTCCTACGCGCGTGGTCACCCTCCCGGTAACAGGCGAGAAGACCGAAATGGGGGCGATGCCCTGTCCCGAATGTTCGGTGGTGAACCGGCCATTCGCCATCGTGAATGAGACACAACAGTACCGCTGCAAGAAATGCGGCATGGTCTATTACTCCCCGCTTGGCTGCGAAACGGGGCCCATAACTGCGAGCGCGTCGAAACCGAGAACGGCTCCCCAACTTGCGGAGAACTGGCGGGCTTCGTCGCCGGGACACGACTAGGACGGCCGGCGCCCCGGCACGCTCGAACTGCGCGTTCTCCCCGATCAGGACGGCCGCGTCTCCGCTGAGCCCCGGTGACCGCTACAGGCTACTCCTGGACGCGCTCACTTGCGGCGCCTCTAGCCCTGCCGAGCTTGGACGCCCACCAGACCCTGTCCCCGATGTCGTGAACGAGAGCCGGTACGAAGAGGGCTCGCACGATGAGTGCGTCGAGGAGAACACCGAAGGCCACGATCACCGCGAGTTGCGCTAGGAACAGGATGGGGATCACGCCCAGGGCGGCGAAGGTGGCGGCAAGTACCACTCCTGCCGATGTGATCACCCCTCCGGTCGCCACCAGTCCGCGGAGCACCCCCTCCTTGGTGCCATGCGCCAGAGACTCCTCACGCACCCGGGTCATCAGGAAGATGTTGTAGTCGATGCCGAGAGCGACCAGGAACACGAACCCGTAGAGGGGCACCGACGGATCGGCGCCGGGGAATCCCAGCACATGGTTGAAGAGGAGGCTCGAGACCCCCAGCGCCGTGCCGAAACTCAGAAGAGTGGTGAATGTGAGGAGCAGCGGAGCCACGACGCTGCGGAGGAGCAACATGAGGATCAGCGTGATCACCACGAGTACCAAGGGGATGATGAGGTTCCTGTCGCGCGCGCTCGTCTCGTTGGAATCGACGGCAGTGGCCGTCTGGCCGCCCACAAGGATCGAAGAGTCGAGGGCATGGAGCTTCGTACGCAGCTCGATAACCGTCTGCTCGGCCTCGAGCGAGTCGACCTTCTCGGCGAGAGTGAACTGCAGCATCACTTCGCCATCCGCGACTGTGGGCGTAGCCTGCGCGAAGGGTCCTGCCGACGGCGTGGGGATGGGAATGGAACCACTCGGTGAGTCCGCCGAGACCACTGATGCGCTTTCCACGCCGCGAACACCAAGGCCGAGCGAAGCGGCCTCGTCCAGCTTCGCCCGAGGAACGATAACCTGGACGGGCTGACCCGAGCCGGCAGGGAAGTGTGCGGCCAGAACGTTCTGCCCGTCCCGAGCCTGCGACGCCCCCAGCACCAGATCGCTGGCCGGCACACCGCTGGCCTTCAGGCCGAAGAGCCCCACGCAGCCGAGCACGAGCACGACCCCCACGACGATCCACACCGGCCGGGCTCGCCTCCGTATCAGTCCGGCGATCCTGGCCCAAGCGCTCCTCGGGTTCTGCTCGTCGTGCATGCTTCCGTACCTGATGTGCCGAGGCCAGAAACCGGCCCGGCCGGCGAGAAGCAGCATTGCCGGCACGAAGGTGAGGGCGGCCAGCACCGCGAAGACGAGACCGATCGCCGCTACCGGGCCCAGTGCTTTGTTCGAGGCCAGGTCGGAAAGGAGCAGGCACAGCAGACCGGCGATGACGGTGCCCCCGGAGGCCACGATCGGCTCGACCGCTCCTTTCCATGCGGCCTTCGTCGCGCTCCACGCCGACGAGCTGTCGCGAAGGGCCTCGCGGAACCGCGACACGTAGAGGAGCGAGTAGTCGGTCGAGGCACCGATGACGAGGATGAAGAGGATCCCCTGAACCTGCGCGTTGATCTTCAGGAGACCGGCCTGGGCCAGGAAGAAGCTCGTAGCTACCGCTGCGCAGAGCGCGCTCATCGACGCGAGCAGCACCATGACGGGCAACAGCGGAGAGCGGTAGACGACCACCAGTATGAGGAAGACGGCAGACACGGCCACCACGAGCAACAACCAGTCGACTCCGGCGAACGCTTCACCCAGGTCTGCGCTCAATCCCGCGGCCCCGGTGACGTAGATGGCGAGGCCCTGCGGCCCCCCCTCGAAGGCGCTGCGTAGCTCCGCGACCGCCGCCCTGACATCGGCCCGTGTGGACAGCGGCACGAAGATCTGCGCCGCTTCGCCATCGGCGGACGGTATGGCCGGAGAGACTCCCTCGGTGACGGCCTGGACCTCCCCAGGCAGCCGGGCGGACTGAGTCTGAAGCCAGGCTTGGTCCTCGGCTGTCATCCCGCCGGCACGCTCGGCCACCACTACAGCTGGGATCGTGGTATCTCCGAAGAAGTCGGCGGTCCGCTTCTGCACCTGGGTGGACTCGGCACTGCTCGGCAGGTAGGAGGTCTGATCGTTGACCGAGACCTCACCAATGCGTCCGAAATAGGGACCGCCCAGTCCGGCCACAGCGATCCAAGCCACGGTCAAAACGAGTCCCACGAGCGGTCGGACCCAGCGTTGTGAAGGTCTTGTCGTCACTCTCTCCCCAGACGGTCGTTGGCCCCATGGCGATGCCACACATGTTCGGACGCGGCAGACTCCGATGATACCTGCCGGGAAGGGCATACTGAAGGCACGAGATCAGGGGCCGCTCGGCAGGAGCCCTCGGAGCTGGATTCGAAAAGCCAGAAACGGCGGACCGCAAGAGCGGCATCGCCGGATCGGTTGCCTCCGTACCTGGAACCGCTCTTCTCGCCCGGATCTCCAACCCCGAAATGCTACCCTGGGCAATACCGGTACAGGGCCCCCATCCCAGGAGTCGTTCTCTGGACAAGTACTGCCCCGTCCCCCGGCGTCTCGCCGATGTCTACGGCCAGGTGATCTTCGTCACCTTGCTGTTCTTTCTGACCTTCGTCAGCCGGTTCGTGTTCGCCCCGCTGATGCCGGCGATCGGCCCGGACATCGGCCTCAGTTCCGGACAGGTGGGCACCATCTTCTTCCTCGGCTCGGTCGGCTCGTTCGCGGGCGCCCTCTTCTCCGGCGTGCTGTCGTCACGCGTCAACCACCGGGGCAACCTGATCGTAGCGGTGCTGATCTCGGCCGCCGCGCTGATGCTCTGCTATCTCGCCCGGGCGGCCTGGGTCGTCGAGGTGGTCGTCATCGTGCTCGGCTTCTGCGCCGGGCTGAACCAGCCTTCCGTAACCGCCACCGTCGCGGCCATGGTGAGCCGGGAGGATTGGGGCAAAGCCCTCTCGGTTCAGCAGACCGGCCCGCGCCTGAGCTATGCGGTGGCTCCCTTCCTCGCCGTGGGCCTTCTGGCGTTCCTTTCCTGGCAGGCGGCGCTCGCGGTACTGGGCGCCCTCACCGCCCTCTGCGGCATCGCCTTCGCGATCTGGGGCAATTGCGGGGGATTCAAGGGCACACCGCCCAATCCGAGAGTGCTGGCATTGATCGTTCGCGAGCGCTCCTTCTGGCTGATGATCGTCCTGTTCTCGCTCGGCATCGGCGCCCAAGCCGGGCTCTACAGCATGATGCCGCTCTACCTGACCACCGAGCAGGGCTTCTCCAGCACAGAGGCCAACACCATCGTCGGCCTTGCCGCCATAGCTCCCATTTTCACAACGTTCTTCGCCGGCTGGCTTACGGACAGGATCGGAGAGAAGCGAGCGGTCATCGCGTTCATGCTGGTCAGCGGGGCTGCCGCCGTCGTCGTGGGCAGCACCTCAGGGGGCACGGTGATAGCCGCGATCTTCGTGCTCTCGGCAGCCGCGGGCTGCTTCTTTCCCCCGGCCTTTGCGGCGCTCTCCAGGATCGTCCAGCCGAACTACCGCAACCTGGCGGCGGGGCTGGCTCCCTCCGCAGCCTTCTTGATCGGGGGAGGTCTGCTGCCGATCGCCCTTGGCTTCATGGGTGAAGCCTATTCGATCGGACTGGGCATCACCATCACCGGGATCGTCGTGGCGGTCGGCACGTTCGTGGTCGTGCCCGTGGGCCTGCTCGAGAACCTCGAAGAGGGCTGCTAAGGCGTACCCGGGCCGCGGTCGACCAGGTCCGGCTTGCGGCAAACGATTTGAGCCGTGGCTCTTCGCGGGTCTTCCAGGACACCCTCGAAATAGTGGATGATCTGCCAATCGTCGAACCAGGCGGCCAGTTCTCCCGGTTGCAGCAGATAGTCGGGGTTGTGAGGCCGTCCGTATTGCGACTGCTCTCTCGTGAAGGTCTCGTAGATGAGGATGCCTCGTCTGCGGATCGCCTTTCTTATGAAAGGGATGAGCGGCCGATGCAGGTAGCGGAACACCAGGACGGCCCGGTAGTGCTCTTCCGGGAGAGGATCGCCGCCGGCCTCGAGGTCCACCTGCCAGAATCCCACCTCAAGTCCGCGTGAGTCGGCTGATCTCCGCGCGGTTTCGAGCGCCTCGGACGACTTGTCTGCAAGAACGACCGGCAGCCCCAGGCCGGCCAGGAAAAGGCCGTTCTCACCGGAACCGGCCGCCAAATCGAGGACCGGACCTTCCAGATCGTCGTCCTGGAGAAGGAAGCCGAACTTCGTCAGAAGAGGATTGGGATCCATCCGGAGCCATCAACCTCGGCCGCTAGCACCAGCTTTTGTGCGATAACGTCACCAGCATCGGCACGCCCGGTGTCCTCCCTACTTCCGCCGGCCCAGGAAAGGAACCAGGACGGGTGTCCTCCGCTTGTATGCCTCGTACGCCTCCTGCCCGCCCCACGCGGCGTCCGCTTTCTTCTCGAGGAGCGGTACTCCGCTCACGCGCGTGATGAGCAGGAAGACAAACACGGGCGATATGAGGGTCGCGAACTGCCACCCCTCGAGCACCGGCAGCGCCATGATGGCGATCCCCACCCACAGGACGATCTCGCCGAGGTAGTTGGGATGCCGGGAGACACTCCAGAGACCCGAGGTGATGAACGATCCTTTGTTGGCCGGGTCCGCCCTGAACCGGCTCTTCTGCCAGTCGGCGGTGGCTTCGAGCGCGAAACCGATCAGCCACACCGCGAGGCCCGCGTATGCGAACGCACCGAGGTCCCCGGTCGCGGGAGAGGTCACGGTGGCCAAAGCAGCGGCTAGCGTCAGGTTCACCCAGAGCCCTTGCAGGGTCCACGTCATGAAAAGGCGGGAAGACGTGGTCTTGATCTGATCGAAGCGGTCGTCCTTTCCCGCACGCAGAACGCGGCCGAAGAGGAACGACCCGAGACGCGCGGCCCACACCAACACGAGAGCCAGAAGCAGGAGAGAACGGGCGTTGGTAGCCTGGCTGAGTCCCACGGCGAGAGCCATGGCGGTGACGTAGGTGAGACTCCCCGTGAGGTCGTAGAAGCGTTCGGTCCGCCTCAGGTAGGAGGGCACGAATGCCAGCCACTGGACGAGGAAGACCCACGTGAAGACGAGAGCCAGCACCGGCACACCGCCGATGGTGGCGCCGCCTCGCGACCCTGCCCATCCCACCAGGGCTGCAACAACCACGGCTGCCGCCGACCCGACGATCGAGGAGACCCCCTTATTTTCGGCCATGCATCGCTCCCTGCGGTTCGGGGTTCCTCTGCCGCCCGATGCAACCATCGTACCAGGACCCACGCCCACCCGGCCGGGCCACCGGGGAGATTCGCATCGGACTGTCACGCACGCTTGGAGAACAGATAGTGCCCCACGAAATAGGCGCTGCCGGAATCCAGCGCGAAGGTCTCCTCACATGCCATGAAGAAGATCCGCCAGTACGCGAACCACAAACGGGCTCGGTCGGGACCATACGTGCTCGCCAGAAGAGGCAAGACCTCCTCCCGGTGACGGTCGAGGTTGTCCCGCCACGACCGTAGGGTCAGTGCGTAGTGGCGTCCGTCGACCTTCCACCGATCGAGAAGGGCGAGATCCTCCTGATACCGCGCGAGGTAGTCCCATGAGGGCATCACCCCTCCCGAGAAGAAGTGCTCGGCCATCCATCCTCCGCCCGTGTCCGGCTCGAACGCATATAGATGCCGACGATGACAGAAGACATGGACGAAGAGCCTCCCCCCTGGCGTGAGCCAATCCGCGACCCGCCGCATGAGAGCCCGGTGGTTACGTACGTGCTCGAACATCTCCACCGACACCACCCGATCGAAGGGCCTATCCGGGGCAAGGTCCCCCACATCGGCCGCCACGACCTCGAGATTGTTGAGACCTCTCTGCAGCCGTAGCCTCTCGACATATCGCCGCTGAGACTGCGAGTTGCTCACCGCAAGTACGCGGCTCCGCGGATACCGTTCCGCCGCCCACAGCGACAGCGATCCCCACCCGCAGCCAAGATCGAGGATATTCTGGCCGTCGTCCAGTCCGGCGCGCTCCGCGGTGAGTTCGAGCATCGCTTCCTCGGCTTGACCCAGGCCGGCCGCATCCCCCTCCCAAGAGCAGCAGGTGTCCCAGTAGCAGCAACTGTACTTCCGGCGCGGCCCCAGCACCCGCTCGAAGAACTCGGGAGGCAGATCGTAGTGTTGCCGATTGGCCTCCGCAGTGTTGATCGCAATGGCCCCCGCTTCGAACTCGGCCACCAAGGCAGCCTCCCGAGCGACCTGTTCCTTCAGAGTCAGCCGGTCGAAGCTGCTCTCGAGACCCTTCACCCGCGATCGGATGACCCGTCGCAAGACCGGGTCGGGTACCAGACGGCGGGCAAGAAGGCTGTTATCCAGACCCCCCACTATGGCGCGACCGATGGGCCTCCATCCCCGATACGCCGAACGCCGACCGCAACGGTTCCCAGTCCGACATGGGTGGTGATGACGGCTCCCGCTTCCACTATGGGGATCTCCAGGTCGCCGAAGTGCTTCTTGAGACGCTGCTGTACGTAGCGGGCGTCATGGAGCCCATCGGCATGACAGATGGCAAGACGGGCCGGACCGCCGGCGGCGAATCGAGCCACTTTCTCGGCAACCGCCCGCATCGCCCGCGTGTAGCCGAGGGTGGCTCCGTCGGTCTGGACGGATCCTTCCCTGTCGAAAACGATAAGCGGCTTGAGCTTGACCAGACCCGCGAATCGGGCCGTGCGGGCGCTCGTCCGTCCCCCCTTGACAGCCACCTCCAGCGAGGGGAGCGCACTGTAGACCCGGGTGTCATCCGCAGCCGTCTCGGCTACGGCCACGACCTCATCCAAGGTCTTACCGACTTCTATCGCCTCCCCCACAGCCTGCACCACCAGGCCGACCCCCACAGACACCTTGCGGGAATCCACGATCCTTATCCGGTGGGGATCGACCGTCTCGGCAGCCATGGTGGCGGTCTGCACCGTGCCCGACAGCCGGCTGGAGATGTGCACGGATACGACTGAATCGTAGTCCTGCAGAAGGCCCCGGTAGACGTTGACGAACTCGCCGATACTGGGTTGGGACGATTGGGCCGCCTGACCGCTTTGCCGGAAGAGCCGGAAGAACTCGGCCGAATCGAAATCGACGCGGTCGAGGTAGCTGTTCCCCCCGAACCAGACGTGGAGCGGTATGACGCCCGTCACGTACCTCTGGCGCTCGGACTCGCGCAGATCGCAGGTCGAATCGATCACGAGTGCTATTCCGGCCATCCCGACCACCCCCGTTCTTTGGGCGAGACGATGGGTTCAAGGGACCATTGTAAGGGAAACCGGCGTTCCATGAGCGGGCCGCCATGCCGAGTGCATTGTCGCGGCCGCTGTGAGTCTACAGCCCGCCTATGGCGCGCAGTACGGTGAAGCTCGCAGCAGCTGCGAAGATTATCGCCGCCAGGATGAAGGCTCGCTGCCACTCCGCCCGCTTTTGGAACAGCTTGACGGTCCAGTAAAGGACCAGCCGGGGATGAGGTAGCCTACACCCGCCCCGAGCGCAGCTGAGAAGTGGTTCGAGCTCGTGTGCCCCACGGCCACAACGAAGAGGGCTGCGTCGGTTGTTTCCAGCGCCACGAAGCCGAAGGGCAAGACGATGCGAGTCCAGCCCTGCTGCTGATCATGCCGATCCTGCGTGTTCTGGTGACCCTGCTGTTCCTGTGACTGTTGGGTCTGCTGCTTCCTAGCCTGCAGCCACCCGGTGATACCTTCGCGGAACTCGTCGCAAGACACCAGAAAGACGACGCCGGTGATTGCGTGGCCGATCTCGGGGCCGGGCTCAGATCCTGAACTCGGCAAGGGCGATCCAGTTGCCCTCCAGGTCTTTGAACCACGCGGTCTTGCCGTGGTCGTCCTCCACTACCCCGTTCGTGGTCTTGAAGTCGCCGACGTTGAAGTCCTCGAAGGTGACACCGTGGCTCCTCAGGTCACTCATTTCCTTGTCGAGGTCGCGGACGACCACCATGACCTTCGTCGCACCCCCCAGTTCTTGCTTGGTCTGGTAAACGAGCACTGTGGTGTCGCCCACCGAGTACATCACTTCCTGCCGGGTCCCCGCGCCTTCGGCCGGTTTGAATCCCAGCATCTTCTCGTAGAATGTCCGAGCCTTGTCGATGTCGTGTACGGGGATGACCGCTAGAGCTCGTGCGTCCTCCAACATGTGTGACTCCCTTCTCGGTATTGCTGCCGGTGTTATACCCGCGAGAAGGGGTGCATACGCCATTCTATGCTGTCGATCCGGCGCGGTTCGGTCCACCGTGCCGGTTGCCCGAGCGTGGGCAGAGTCAACTGGGCCGTGGGGGCGGTCAGCAGGTCAGCCCCCGTGTTGTCGCTGACGGCGATCATCTTGGTCGCGGCCTTCATCCCGGCTCCGTTACGCGATCGGCCGCGCCCCGCTAACCGGCTTCGCTGCGCGTCCGGGCTCCGCTCTGCAACCCGGCCCCGCTACACTTCGTCCCGGATCCCCGAACCGGCCATTATGGTCTCCACGTCCGCCCACTTGTTCAGCGTGTAGATGTGCAGACCGGCGATGCCGGCCGCAATGAACCTGTGGATCTGCTTCACGGTGTACTCGATGCCGGCCTTCCTGAACTCGTCGGGATCGTCTCCGTATCTCCCGATGATCGCCGCTAGTTCGGCCGGGATGGAGCAGCCGTTGCTGAGGGTCATCCTGATGATGGCGTCCTTCATCAGGACCGGCATGACCCCGAGAATCACGGGGATGTTGATTTCCGCCCGCTCGATCCGCTCGAGGAAGGACGAGTACGCGTCGACGTCGTGGCACAACTGGGACATCAGGAACTGGGCGCCGTTATCTTGCTTGCTGCGCAGATGAGCGATGTCATCCGCAAAGGCGGGCGCCGTTACGTGTTTCTCCGGATAACAGGCTGCCGCGATGCAGAAGTCGGGGAACTCCTTCTTGATGAACTCGATCAGGCCATCGGCGTGGCTGAAGTCACCTTTGGTCCCCTTCCAGCCCGGCGGCAAATCACCGCGCATGGCCAGGATGTTCTCGAACTGGAGCGAGCGGTATTCGTCGAGGTCGGCCACGATCTTCTCTCGCGTGTTCCCGATACATGTGTAGTGAGGCATCACCTCTGTCATGCCGTCCGCCGCCAGAAGGCGACAGACTTCAAGGTGGCGACCGGCGTTCGTCCCGCCTGCGCCGTAGGTGCAACTGATGAAATCCGGCTTGAAGACGTAGTAGTGGGCCAAGGCCTCCTTGAGATTGGCCATGCCCGTGTCGGTCTTGGGCGGAAAGACCTCAAACGAGAAGCTCATACGCTCCTTCAGAAGTGAGGCTATCTTCATGGGACGGTCCTCTGAGATAGATGGCGGGGCAGAGACACTATGTGAGGGCGGGAAGCCGCCGTCTGGGCGACCTTCGCCGCCGGGAAACTTCGCATGCGGACTATTGTGGAGAGCCTGGGCGATGTAGGACCTGATGTTGTCATGCAGCGACCTCGGTCGAATGGTCTTGCATCGGGCTTCCGGGCCTACCCGGTGACGAACCGCCGGCTATCCCTCCGGCACAACTCTCGAATGAGATTCCGCCCGGTCAAAGCCGCGTTGCCGACTCCGATGGTCGCATTGGACCACTGGCCGACGTGGTGGAAGCCGTCCAGGCCGGGAAGCGCCTGGGACAGCCCCTTGCGCTGGATCGCGGCCGCGTCCTCTTTGGGCGGAGCGGCCTGAGCACCGAAGCGATTGCCGGTGTAGCGCTCGGAGGTCGGCAATGTGACCACATCAACCACTTCTATCCGCTCTCTGATTCCGGGAAACCTCGGGGCGATCCTTTCCAGGATGGCATCAGCGATCTCCGCCTTCTTCTGGCGGTAGGCTTCGGGATCGCTCTCGCGCAGATCCTTCCAATATGGATAGCTCGCCTGGACCTCGATCTTGACGACCGTCTTTCGCTCCGGAGCGAGCCCAGAGTCGGGTCCGAAGGTGGAGATGTACAGGGAGTCCTGAGTGACTCCCCCTCCGAGGTCTATCTCCTGATCCAGGAGGAGGGTCAAGGCGTGGGGTTCCTGATCCATGCTGCCGTTCACGCCCAGGAACACGATGAACCCGAAAGGCCCCACGTCCCACACGTCCCTGTAGTACCTCGTGATCCGCTCGGTCAGGTAGCGGCCCTCGAGCATGCCGTAGATCGTGCCATATCCGTCGGCTGCCGAGATCACCCGCCCTGCGCGATGCTCGGTCCCGTCAACCAGGCGAATGCCGACCGCCCGCCCGTCCTGCACAAGGATCTTATCGACCGGGGAACGATAGCGGACCTCTCCCCCGAGATCCCGGAACCGCTGCTCGATCCTTCTGCTGAACGCCAGCGACCCTCCCACGGGGCAGCCCAGATCACCCCTCTCCAAACCGGCCATGAACATCAGAGGAGCCATCATCGGCACTTCCGCCGGGGGGATGTCGTATTGAGCGTGGGCCCAGGCCCGACGCATGAAGGGATCGCTGAAGCGCTCGGCAAACCCGCCCATCATGATCTGTGACCAACGCCGCACGAGGGGCAAACTGGGCAGGGCCCGGAGCGTGCGCCGGAAACCACCGAGAGGCATGGAAAACAGATCGGCACGGGCCAGCCTGCGGGCGGCCCCCACAAGCTCTTTGGTCGGTCCGACATCTGCCGGCGCGATCTCTCTCAGATGGGCCTCCAATCGGTCCAGCCTCGCGAACCAGTGGAACTGCCTCCCTGAGGAATCCTCCACGCAAACGAACTCGTCCCGATCGACCACCCCGTTACCGTCGAGAGCGGCGAGTTCGTCCCAGATCCGTCGGAATCCACTTTCAGGCGCCGTGCCTGGCAGGTTGTGGGTGCAGTAGTCGAACGTGTAGCCCTTCCGCTGCCACGAGGTGCACATCCCGCCGGGCTTGTCGTGCATCTCGAAGATCCGGGCGTCGTAACCGTTCATGCGTGCATAGCAGCCCGTGGCGAGACCCGCCACCCCCGCCCCGATGATGATCAAGTCTCCTTGGGCCGTCATCTCTACCTCCTCAGAGTCTCCCTTCCCCGGGTCATCGAACAGGTAACGTGCTGATGAAGTCGCCCACCAGGTTGAGGTTCTCCTTCTCTTTGCTCCACGGGCCGCCTCCGTGCTGACCCACGAGTGGGTCGGCAGCGACGACGATCACCATGTCCAGTCCCGCCACCAGGGCGATCTGCTGGCCGCCGTGGCCCCAGGCGAAGTTGTAGCGGTGCTCGCCGGCCTGGGCCGACCACCACAGGTAGCCGTACCCCATGTGGGCGACATTGTCGCCCACTGCGAAGTACCAGGCGTCTTCCGAGTAGGTCCGAAGCGAATCTCGCACCCACGCCTCGGGGACGATCTTCCTTCCCTCCCAACGCCCCTTGTTCAGATAGAGCAGCCCGAACTTGGCCATGTCGCGGGCAGTGAGGTATAGATCGGCGTGCCCGTTGTAATAGCCCTCCCAATCCTTGATCCACTCCCCAGGCTGTATGCCGACTGGTCCGAACAGATTCTCTCTCGCGAAGGAGAGAAGATCGCTTCCGGTAGCCCTAGCGACGATCACTCCGAGAAGATGGGCACTAAGATTGCTGTAGTCGAAATCGGTCCCGGGATCGCGCACGAGGGGGACGTCCGCGAGGAGCGAGGGCCGAAACCCCCGGTAAAGCATGTCGAAGAGCCCACCCGTGGATTCCTCCCAGGGGTACCCCGCCCGCATCTCCAGCATCTGCCGGATGGTGATCTCGTTCTTGCGCGGATCCTCGAGCCGGCCGGCCAATTCCGGGAAGAAGTCCATCATCTTCTCATCGGCACTGGAGAGGTAGCCCTGGTCGAGCGCGATGCCGACCAGGGCTGAGGTGAAGCTCTTGGTTACCGATTGCAGCCGCTCTTCCTGGCCGGCCGATCCCCCACGGAAGTATCTCTCCGCGACGAGATAGCCGTTCTTCACCACCAGTAAGCTGCGAATGGTCTCAACCTTGGCGGCATCGTAGTAGAGGCGCGCTATCAGCAGCGGGTCCAACCCCTGGTCTTCCGGGGTCGATATCGGCCAATCCTCACCGGCCACAGGCGCGTAGTCGACCGCTCGGAGTTGCTGTGCGGATGGACCGCATCCAACCGCCGACCAGCTGAGAGCCGCGAGGCAAACGCACACGATGCCGATCAGAATGGGAGCGCTGGGGGCACGTGTCCGGCCCGGCTTCCGGGCCGGGAGAGCCCGACCGTCCCGAGCGAGGCTTCCGTTGTCGCTGTGGATCGTGGACAAGGGAACGATCCCTTCCGTGGAATCCAGCATCGTCTTCGGAGAAGACGCCAGACTAACATTGCCCCTATCCTCTAGGCAAACGCACCTTCCCTCATGGATTTCGTGAGTTAGGAAAGCGAGGGCGCGAACGCCCGGAGGTCTCGGCTACGAGCGCGTAGGCACTGCAGTCGCCAGCCGGACCCCCATGTCGAAGGCTTTCCGGCGATCGATGGGTGACTGCTCCTCCCGCCATTTGATCTTGGCCTCGACGTCGAACACGGCAGCGTTCATCACCGAATAGTCGGAGAACTGGTAGGTCTCGCGCGAAGCGAGCACCCGGCTCATGGCATTGAGGATGCGCGTGAGCGAACTGTGGAAATCGACGACGCCTCGTTCCAGTCCTCGGCGTTCGCCGCCAGCGGCGCCGCCTATTCTGCGACGGCTTCTCCAGCCTCCGGACGTATTGCGCACGCCTTTGCTTCACTCCATTCCGGATGTGTACAGCCGAGGCCCGCATAGACCTCTTCGAGCACGTCGCCCTCAGCTATCAACCGCTCGCGAAAGGCCCGGGTGTCCGCCTTGGCGATACTGGCGGTTAGTTGATCGAGACGGCTCTTGATGGCGTCCGCCAGTATCTGGGCCTGCTCATCGGTGAGTGTCAACTGCATGGATGGTCCCTCCCTCAAGGTCGAACGGACGAAGTGTAGCAAAAGACGTCCTTTCGATTCCGCAGCGAGAACGTGCATGCAACCTGGTGCGGAGGGTACAAAGCGAGGACAGGGTCCTCCCGGTCGCGCTCAAGGGAGGAACAGCGGCCATGGCTCCGGGGCGTGTATCTTAGTTGTCGATCTCCCTGGTGATCATGGGGTTGAGAACAGCAGGGCAAACTGGGAACGGGAAGCAACGGAGGCCCAGATGGTCGAGAAACTCATCCGCACCAAAGAGGAGTGGCGCCGCATCCTGCCTCATGACCACTACCGTGTGTTGTTCGAGAACGGCACAGAACCGGCTTTCCACAACGAGTACGACGACTTCTGGAAACAGGGTACGTACGTCTGCTACGCCTGCGACCTCCCCTTGTTCAGCTCTGAAGCGAAGTTCCACTCGGGAACCGGTTGGCCGAGTTTCTGGCAGCCGATTTCTCCCGATGCCATCGAGGAGCACGAGGATCGATCCCTCTGGATGAGACGCACGGCCGTATCATGCGCCCGCTGCGGAGGCCATCTGGGGCACGTGTTCGACGATGGCCCGCCGCCCACCGGTCTGCGCTACTGCATGAACTCGGCGTCACTCAAGTTCGTACCTGAGTAGCAGGACTGCCTTTGCTTCTCGATGCTGATAGGCTGGGACCGTGCGACCCATCCAAAGCAACGGAGCGGGCATGAGACTCACCGACGCGTTGCTGGGCGACATCCCGATGCTGGTGGCGGCTGGGACCATAGATCGCGGCTCGTCCGGAGTCCTGGGGGATGCCCTGGACAAGTTGTCCAAGGCCCGCCACAACATCGTCTTCCTGGACCTCACCGACGTCGACGGGGTGAGCGACGACGGTCTCACTGTTCTCACCGCTTGGGTGCAGGCTCTGGGCGGGAAAGGCTGGCTGGGGGTGATCGCTCCGAAGCCCGACGTCCGCCGCGTGTTGAAGGAGGGCGGTCTCCTCACGCATCCGAACGTCCGCGTCTTCGAGACGAGGCAGGCCGGCCGCGTCGCCACGCAAGAACGGCAGAGTACCTGACCGGAGACGCTCCCCAAACGCTCCCCGGGGTGCTCCCCGGGGCGACGCTGCTGGCGCCTGCTCCCAGCGCGCCCGGAGCAGCGAGCCCTTCCGGGCTCACAAGCGGCCCGTGGGCTGCCCTTTCGGAACTCGCTCGGGCTCGGAGTCGGATCGGGCCCTCACGGAGTCTCTCCCCCACCAGTAGAGGGCCAGCCCAGCCGCGGCCGCGAAAAGCAACATAGAAAGGACGCGCACTGCGTACGCGATGCCGTCCGTGTGTTCGAGCAGGCCCAGTCGAGACAGTATGTTGTGCCAGTCGTGCCCCGCACCGGAGCCGTCGTCGCCCAGGAGTGGCAGCGCCCTGCGGGTGGCATCGTAGATGTAGACGGCGACGTTGTTGAGCGACTCGGCGGCCCAGGCAAGCATCAGCAGGGCCGCGAGACGGTCGCCCCGCGCCCGGAAGAAGTAGGCCGCAAAGCCCAGAGGGACGGCCACCTGCAGCAACGATCCGGCGGCCTGTACCAGCAGTTCCGGGGCCCAGAAGGCAAGCATGTGGCCGAGTTCGTGTATGCCGAGATCGACGTTCGAAAGCCACGGTGTCCAGCCATTGCGGGAGTAGGTGAGCGCGGCGAGCAGCACGATAGCCAGGATCGCGACGACCCACTGAAAGGTCAGTTTCCAGGTGAGAAGGGAGCGGGTGGCCGGCTGAATGCTCATGGTACTGAGCATCGGCATGCGGCGCGGTGCTCTTGACCCAAGCCACCCCAGGGCTAATCAGCACCTCGCCTCGCGCCGATGAATCCACAGGAGACCGAGCACAGGGAGCACAGTATGGACGAACGTCGAGAGCGACTCCGCCAAAGACAGCGCGACGCCATATGGAAGTGGCGATGGCTGGGGCTGCGGGGCAGCACTCCGGGGTTCAAGGGGATGTTGGTCCTCCTACTGGCCGTCGCGGTTTACGTCGCGGTAAGGATGCTGACGGCTGCGTGACCTTGGCGAATGACCTCTGCCGTTCGCCCTACGGCCTGCCGTTTGCCTGGGTGAGGAACGGCATCATGTCGGGAGCCAGGTTGATGAGGGCGTGCCCAGCCTCGGGAAGCAGCCGCACATCGGCCCCGTCCACCAACCGCCCGAATCGGGCCGCGGTTCTGTTCGAGTCGAATATGGCGTCGCGCCCGCCCGCAAAAACCAGCAGAGGCATCGTCAGTTCCCGCAGCGCTACATCCGAAAGAAGGGGCTGCGCGTCCATCCGGGAACGAAAATGAGCGTAGATCAGGCCCATGTATTCCTTGGCCACAGCGGGCAATTCGGAATCGCCCGTGACCCGCCGTACCATGGCGTCGCCACTCCGGTGGCCTAAAACGCTGTAGGCGATGCCCCGCGCGAGGAAGCCGGGTCTCACCGGCGACACTCCACCGGGGGCGAGGAGCACCAGCGCCTTCACCCTTTGAACCCTGGCGCTCGCAAAGCGCAAGGCGATGTAGCCTCCCTGGGAGATCCCTGCCAGGAGCACCTGTCCGGCGCCGACCCCATCCAGCACGTCATCCAGCCACTCGACGATCCCGCCTCCCTTCCAGGGGATGCGCTCCTGGCAACTCCGGCCCGGCTCCCCGGGGGTGTCAACGGCGTAGACGCGAAAGTGCCGCATGAGCTCGGGGATGTCGCCCCCCCAAGCCAGCGCATTGGAGCCCGCCCCGTGCAAGAGCACCAGAGGCTGAGCATCCTTGGGACCCTGGGCGAGCACATGCGTGCGACCGTGCCGCGTGTCGATCCGGAGACTCTCGGTCGACCACGGCCAATCGGACAGGATCCGGTCGTAGAGGGCCGCCAGGGCCTGCTCTCCGGCAGCCGTCTTGTAGATGGGCTTCTTCCTCACGCCGCGGTCCCTTCCTCCAGAGCCTTGCGGAGCTGGTGGAGCCACTCGAGGTCCGCCTCGTAGAGCGCGCAGTCGTGCTCTGCGATCATCGCCCAAAGGACCGCTTCTCGCGGGCTACGGGACGGACCCTCGGGTCCCCGCCTGATGAACTCTCGCTGCATCAGCAACTTCATCCGCACCTCGTGCTCGTAGCGGTCCAGCAGCGACTTCATCTCCTCGTCATCAAGCCTGTCGGCCCACGCCAATTGCGTGAGGAAAGTGGTACGGATCTGGGGAACCTGCGGTTCGGCGGTGACCCACTCTCTCAGCGCAGCCTCTCCCGCCTCGGTGAGGCTGTAGACCTTGCTGGGCGGGTAGCTGCCCTGCTGCCTCACCTCGTTCTGCACGAGCCCCTCCTTGTGAAGTCGTACCAACGTCGGGTACACCTGGTTGCTGTTGCCCGACCAATAGAGGGCCACGGAATCGGAGAAGAACTTCCGCAACTCGTAACCAGAGAACGCCCGCCAGCTGAGAAGCCCCAGGATCGCGTACTTGATAGCCATAGTCTGTCGGTTCTTTCTAATCTATTCAGCGCGTGACTATGTTACTTATAATCTATCGCTGCTCCGGGTGTCAAGGGCTGCGGCAGGAGCGAGGTATCATCCAGTCATGAACGCCGTCGATCGAGAACCGAGCGAGGCCGTGGAGCGCAGACTCCGCGCCGGCCTGCACGTGGTGCGTCTCGTTCAGACATGCATGCCGCTTTCGCTGTCGAACAAGCTGCTCGAGCGGGCCGTGACCCGCGCGAAACTCCCAGAAGGTGTCAGCCGTAAGGCCGCATCGGCGGACGGCGTCCCGTGTGAATGGCTCGTCCCCCTGGGAAGCCCTGAGGACCGGGTACTACTCTATCTTCACGGCGGCGGCTTCGTCCTCGGCCTCACTCCCCAGCATCTGACGATGGTGGCGGATCTGAGCCAACGTGCCGGCATCCGTTCTCTTCTGGTGGATTATCGCCTCGGGCCGCGTCATCCGTTTCCCGCGGCGCTGGAGGACTGCGTGACCGCCTATCGCTGGCTTGTCGGGCGGGGCGTCGCGGCCGAGAACATCGTGGTGGCCGGCGATTCGGCGGGCGGCAACCTCACGCTCACCACGATGATGGCGCTCCGCGATGCCGGTGAGCCTCTTCCGGCCGCGGGCGCGTGCCTCTCGCCCGTGGCCCGCCTCTCCGACGGGCAGGGAGCCTCGCGCGTGGGCTATGACCCCGTTCTGCATCCGAGGGCAATGAAGAAGTACGACAGGTCGTACGTGGGCGACCACGATCCGGCCGATCCTTTGATCTCCCCGGTGTATGGAGATTGGCATGGACTACCGTCCCTGCTGGTGCATGCCGGTGAGGACGAGATCCTACGCGAGGATGCGCTTCGCATATACGAACTGGCACGAGCAGCGGACGTCCATGTGCGCCTGGAGGTGTACCCGCGCATGTGGCATGTCTGGCAGCTCTTTCCGGAGTTGCCCCAGACCGCCGCCTCGCTCGCCGACGTCGCCCAGTTCCTTCGGGCGGCGCTATCATCATCCCGCAGCTAGGATGGTTGGCCGACAGCATCACGCGTTCAAAGGGGGGCACCTTAGATGAGAGCAGCGTTCGTAGTAGCGCCGCGCACGTACGAGATCCGCGAGATCCCCACCCCGCAGATCACCGACGGTGAGATGCTGGTGAAGGTCGAAGCCTGCGGGGTCTGTTCGAGCGACATGACCGCCTACAAGGACTCCTATTCGGACGAACTGAAGAAGGCCAATCCCTTCCCGCGACGCGCCGGGCACGAACCGGCGGGGACCGTGGTGGAGGTCGGCGGGATGGTGAAGGGCTTTCGGGTGGGCGACCGCATCACCGGCTACTTCGCAGACGACGCCTACTGCGAGTACGTGGCCGTCGACCCCACCCATCCGCCCAATCACCGCGGGCACGGCTACGTCATAGAGAAGATCCCGGACGGCGTCCCCTTCGAACACGCTCTCGGCGAGCCGCTCATGAGCTGTATGTCCATCGCCCGCACCACGACGCCCGAGTTCGGGGACTACGTCTTCCAGATAGGGGCCGGCTTCATGGGCCTGGGGATCATCGCCGGCGTCGCCTCCCCGAAGCTGCGCGAGTACATCGTCGCCGACCTGGACGACAGCCGGCTCGCGCTGGCCGAGCAACTTGGCGCCACCATCACCCTCAATCCCAACAGGGTGGACGTGGTCGAGGAAGTCATGAGGATCACCAAGGGGCGGGGGGTCGATGTGGCCATCGAGGTTGTCGGCCACCCGATCGGCATCAAGATGACCGGCGACGTGATCAAGACCAACCGGGCCAAGGTCATCCTCGTCGGGTGGCATCAGGCTCCCGATACCTACGACCTGTTCAACTGGATCAAGTGCCCCATCATCTACAGCCCCCAGGGCATCGGGATGTCCACGAACTACCAGAGTGAGCTGGAGCGGGCCATGTGGGCCCTCGAGAAGGGCATCTACCCCATGGACAAGCTCGTCACCCACACGTACAGGCTGGAAGACATCGGCCAGGCCTTCGAGGACAATCTGAGCATGAAGCACGGTTACGTCAAGGGCGTCGTCATGCCCTTCATGAGCTAGGCGGAGGCTGGGTCAGAAAGCCTTCCGCAGCGGCTGGCCCCAGCTGGTGCTCTTGCGTAGGTAGTCGATGAGCCCCATACACCGCCAGAAGCTGTGCAGTTGCCGGTAGCCGAAGCCCTCGAGCAGGGCGTGAAGCGAGAGTGTCAGAGTCGCGCGCATGCCCTCGTAGCGGCGGAATGCCTGGGCCTCGAGCAGTAGGGCCGAGATCGACATCACCGTTCCCAGGAGGATGGAGCAGGCGGTTATGGCAAGCCCGAACTGCCAGCTGATGGCATGTGTGGCGATCGCCATGACCACGAACGCGTAGCCGAACATCTCCACGACCGGACTGAGCAATTCACAGAGAACGAAGAAGGGATAGCCGAGCATACCCACCCCGCCGTATCTGGGGTTCAGACAGAGCTCCCGGTTCTTCACGAGGCTGTCGGCCAGCCCCCGCTGCCAGCGGCGCCGTTGCCTGCTGAGACTCTTCATGTCTTCCGGCGCCTGGGTCCAGCAGATGGGGTCGGGGAGGAAGACGATGCGGTAGGGCTTCTTCTTCTGCGCAAACACGCGGTGCAGGCGTAGCACAAGTTCCATATCCTCGCCCACCGTATCCGTACGATAGCCACCCACTTCCACCAACGCCGTCCGCCGGAAGATGGCGAAGGCGCCGGAAACTATCATCAGGCTGTTCAGCCGCGACCAACCCAGACGACCAAAGAGGAAGGCTCTCAGGTACTCGACCGTCTGAAAGCGAGCGAAGGCGCTACGCGCAACCCTGACCTCCTTCACCACTCCATTGTCGATGTCGCATCCGTTCGCCGGCATGACCACTCCACCCACGGCCACCACCCGATGGTCCTCGAGAAAGGGGCGGGTTATCTGGACCATGGACTGCACGTCGATGATCGAATCGGCGTCGATGTTACACACGAGCGGGAAACCGCTGACGTTGATACCTGCGTTGAGAGCGTCCGCTTTGCCGCCCTGCTCCTTGTCAACCACACGGAGGCCCGGGCGCGTGAGGGATTCGTAGACGCCCCTGATGGTGTTGCAGGGCAGGTCGTATCTAACGGTCTCGTGAGAGGGTACGAGGGAGAAGCCCCGCACCAGCTCTTCCCAGGTCCCGTCGCTCGAACCGTCGTTCACAACCACCACCTCCAGCTCGGGGTAGCGAACGGAGAGAGCCGACGAGACCGTGTGCACGATGGTCGCTTCTTCGTTGTGAGCCGGGACGATCACGCTGACCGGTTTGTAGAACGTGGTGCCGAAGACCCCTTCGTACTCGGTCATCGCCGAGACCCGCCCGTACCGCCTCACCGCCCCTGAAGATAGCGTGATCAATACGAGATAGAAGCCGTTGACGATGACGAAGTACGCGAGGAACAGCAGATTGAGGTAGTAGAGGAACTCTCTCATGCGAGAGCCCCCAGAACAGCCTCCTCGCCCGGCTGCCCGGCCGAAGGATGGAATGACATGGCGCGTTTCAGCGTCTGCAGCGCTTCTTGGGCGGAGGTCCGAACCATCAGGTTGCCGTCGCCCAGCAGGACCCGGATCGCCGGAACCGCGTCGACGGCGCTGAGGGCGGCCAGGGCCTGGATACTCTGCCGACGGACCACCCAGCTGGAATGTCCGAGCAATTCGGTGAGTCGGGGCACCGCCGAGGCGTTGCCCACAACCGACACGGCCTTCACCAGGTGGATGAGCACTTCCTCGTGGTCCGAAAGGGAGAGCAAGTACGTGAGGGTCGGAGCCGCGGGGCGATAGCCGTAGAAGGCGAGCAAATCGACCATGACCACTTGAGCCGCGGTGTCCGCCCTGTCAACCGCCTTGTCTGGGTCCACCGGCGTGCCGGGGACCGCCGCGACCAGCTGCTGGTGCTGCTTCACCACTCCCTTGAGCAGGCGATGGACCACCGGGCAGACGCCCTTGCCGAAGCCGGAGAGCAACTCGGCCGCCCCATGCAAAGTGATGGATGTACGTCCATATACCGCCCGGAAGACCGGCAGGAACTGGTCGGACTGCTTGAAGGAGGCGACTGCGTAGGCTGCGGCGAGCACCACCGCGGGGTCGCTGGACCCGAGAAGCGGAAGGAGACTATCCTCGGCGATTCTCTCGCGGAGCCGGGCAAGAGTGCGGCCGGCGGCTGCCCGGTCGAGGGGGTCACGGGCTTGAAGCAGCTGCTGGTGCAGGCGTTCGGTCAGCCCGACGTGCCGGCAGAGCCGGCGGAGTCCGAGCATCGAACCCTCCCGTTCATGGCGCAGACGCTCGTCGATGAAGCTATGGAACGCTTTCCAGTCGGACCCGCGACGCAGGCTGGCGCGCACGCGCCCGATAGTCTCCGGATCGCCGGCCACCGCCACAGGCAGCAACCTCTTCCACAAGGCCTTCCGCCGCTGCGCCCTGCCCCCCGATTTGCGGGCCTGAACGGCAAACACCGTCACGAGCAGCAACACGATGGCGAGGAACTCCAGCCCTATGATGCCGAGAATGAGGTCCAGTACTAGGTTCTTGTCCATGGTGCCTTATCTATCGGCATCAGGCTTCAGCCCGCTTAAGTATTGGTTGCAGCGCGCTTCAGCGGTTGAAACGGTCGAAAGACCGGTCAGCGGCTGGTGACATCGGCCACCGCCAGAGCGTATGTGTCCACGCCGGCCTTCAGGCGTTCGTGCCACGAGACCTTTTGCCACGCTTCCCACGCGTAGCCCCGGGTGGAATAGACGTGAGAGCCGGCCGCCACAGCGATGCCCAGCCGCGTGACGGTTTCGGTGGTCAAGCTCCCATCCTCCGCTACCCGCAGCGCCTGAAGAGACGAGGGGTCGGAGAAGCCGATCGCCTGGTAGGGCAACCGAACCTCGAGGCATTCCTCGGCCTCCCAGGTGGCCCGCGAGTCGAAATCGATAGCCCCTGGGTCGGTCGTCCCGAACCGCATCCGCCCCACCTCGCAGAACTCGGCCGGGAAGGTCTCCCCCGTGCTTGGGATCTGTAGAGGCCTATTGGTGATGAGCCGCTCCGGATACCAGACACCACTCCCCGCAACCGCAGCCTGCTCGTCGAAGGGCACGTAGCCCTTCACCTTTCCCCAGATGATGCTTGCTTGGTCGTTGCTGGCCTCCACGTACGCCTCTCCCTGAGGACCCGGTCCGAGCACCACCGCGTAGTCGGCCCCAGGGCACGCACCCGGCAAGGCGGGGAGACCAGCGTTTCCGCCGGGGAGGACGTCGAACCCGATGGCGACAGGCTGGGTCTTCCAACCGTCCGGGTCGTCGAAGAGCAGGCGAAGGTAGAGGAACTCCTCGTCCTTCACCGCCCGCACCTCCCGCAACCCGGCCGGCCCCTCGTAGATGACCTGAGACCCGTTCGCCTTCCACTCGTCATCGTGGCCGTCTACCTTGACCACCTGGGTATCACCGGGGTCCATGGCCAGAAGCCCGAAGTGCTCCTCGTTGGTCCAGGGATTGGCCCACAGGGCCCGGCGCTCGGTCGGCAACTCGTAGTCCATGGTGTTCCAGGTGTGCTTGAACCACTCGTCCGCCCATTCGAAAACGAAGGCGCCGGCGAAGCCGGTGTCGTGGATGATGCGCAGGAGATCGGCATCGATCGCCATCTGATCTTGCTCGGAATGGTTCCCCTGGTCCCTCCCCAGAGGACCGGAATGAGCGAGGCCCATCGACGAAGGGACCCCGAACTCGGTCACCATGACCGGGATATCGCCGTGGTGGCGCTTGAGCGCCGACAGGTAGCCGGCGAAGGGATCACTGCGCCCGGCGTACTGCGTTGCCTGCAAACCGGGCTCGTGTCTCTGGAAGTCCGGGTAGTACGGGTACGCATGGTAGCTGGCGAAGTAGCCCCCGGGCCAAGCGGCCGACGGCGTGATGTGGTTGGCATCGATCCCGACCAGGTCTTCTTTGGGTAGAGGCTCCTCGGGGTGCCGCAGGGGATCGGTGGTCGGCCAATTGGTGAACGTGAGAGGGACGCTCGCTCCCCGGCCGGCCTCTTCGGAGGCCGTTTGGTCCAGCATCTCCGCGAGCCAGACCTCGGTGGGGGTGGCGCCGCGTTTCGACGAGAAATAGGTGCCGTGGTAGGCAGCCCGCCCCGCGTTCTTGTCGTCCGAGGCCCTGGTGGCTACCGGATCCCACTCAACTCCGAGCGAATAGGCGTACAGCCAGGGGCCTGCGTCGGCCGTCCAGGTCCCCGACGCCTTTCCGGGCCGGTCCGGCCTTTCCAGATCCCCGTGTACGGCCGCGACGGCATCGTGTATCTCCTGCTTGAACCCGTCGCGGACCGGCGAGGCAAAGAGATCCTGGGACGATAGAAACTCCTGCTCGGGGATCCATACTCCCTGGACGAGGTAGAGCGGCTCATGCGGATGCGCCCCGTTGAAGGCCACCAAGCGCTGGTAGAAGCCGGGAGGCATGATCGTGTAGACACGCACTGCCCGCAGACCAAGCGCGCTGATCTGCGCGAACCAGCGGGTGTAGTCCTCGGCGCTCGTGGCCAACTCCCCCGGCCATGTGCCCGGCAGTGTTGGACCGATGTTGACACCAGGCACGAAGTCGGCCGTACCACCCTGGGTGGAGAGGAGCAGTTCTGCCCCATGAGTGCGGGCCACACAGGTGAGTCCCCGAGCTGATTGGGGGCGCGGTGCCCAGTCGGACGTGATATGCACCGACGATCCGCAACCGGATGACGCCAGAACCGTGGCAACGAGGGCGAGTCCGACGACCGCTCTCGAGAGGACGGATATCCGTAGGGGAGGCCCCATTCCGCCGAGCACCTTTCTCCGTAGTCGAGGCCGCTGTGCGGCTTTCCTACCGGGTTATCGGCAGGCGGGGTTGGGTTCCTGAAACGTGGGTGGACAACCGGTCCCGGAGAAAAAGAAAAAGGGCCGCGTTTCCGCAGCCCTCCCGGCCAGGGTCATGGGCCTCTGCGGCCCGGGTCCGGCCGCCGGCGTGGCTCGATCGACCTCAGTGAATCTGGTCGCCGAACGTCACGTGGATCTCAGAGGTCAGGCTCGCCATCTTCTTGCTGAATTCCCGGTAGGCGTCGGTCTGGGTGTCCTTGTTCTTGAAGTCATCCAGGCTCTTGAGGTGGACGATGCCCACGTACTTGAAGGGAATGACCCCCGACCGGCTCTCGGTGATCTTGACCAGCTCGTACTTCTCGACCGACGGTAGGCTGTCGATATACGGGCCCTTCTCGGTATCCACGTACTCTTTGAACTCCTCGTCGGTCACATCAGGCTTCAGGTTGTAGAGAATGATCTCCTTTGCCATCGGTCTCGTCCTTTCTTCGGCTCGTTTGCGCCGGTTGTTCCAATACCTGTTTCTGCAGACCCGCGTCGACCGTCGTCACACCGAGTAGCGATAGTACCCGTTTGCGATGCGGTATTTCGCGATCTGCTGCCCCCCAAGCACCACCTGGGTGATCTTGGCATCGCGCAGACACTTCTCCACGCCGTACTCCGGGGAGAGGCCGTTGGAGCCCAGCAGTTCCACAGCCTTGTTGCAGATCCATACTGAGGCGTCGGCGGAGAAACTGCGCACGATACTCGCTCTGGCCACCATCTCGTTGGAGAAAAGCGGCGGGTAGGCCTCGTGTTCATCCATCATGATCGCCAAGTTGTAGACGGCGCCGCGCATGATCTCCAGTTTGACGGCCATATCGGCGATGATGCCGGCAGCGAGCGACCATTCACGGACAGGCTTGCCGTTGCTTATCCTGACCCCCGTATAATCGAGCGCAATGTCGAAGGCCGCTTGGGCGATCCCCAGCGACTGGGTGGCGTTGTGCCACTGTGCGCCGGATGCTATCGCGTGATAGAAGTGGGCATCCTGCCCCGGACCGGCGCACCGGTATTCTTTGGGCACCCGCACCCCGTCATAGAAGATGCTGGCGTTCACCGAGGTGCGGTAGCCCATCTTGCGCTCCGGTTTGCCGAACGAGAGGCCGGGGATGTCCGCCGGGACGTATATGAGAGCCACGCCATCGTCGCCCTGCGAGGGATCGGTATTGCAGACGGTCATATAGACGCTGGCGATGCCGGCGTGCGTCGGCCACGACTTGTTGCCGTCGATCACCCATTCGTCACCGTCGAGCCGCGCCCGGGTCTTGACCCCCCGTCCTCCCAGAAGAGGGTTCTCGGTGTCGGCTCCGCCCGTAGAATCGGTCATCGACAGACAGGCGTACATGACCTCTTCGCCGCAGAACGGGGGCACGAACCGATCGAGCACCGCCTTGTTCCCGGCCAGAATCGCCGGCTGCAGTATCATCCCGGCGTTGATGCCCGCGCTCAGACTGATCCCCCCATCACCGCGGGCCAGTTCTTCGCAGATGATGGTGAGCGTGAGGTTCGAGACTCCACCGTCGCCACCATACTCCTCCGGGTAGCCGCTGCGTTGGATCCCGATCTTCACCAACTTGCGGAGGACCTCTTCCACAAGAGCGTGATCCTGCTCGAGATCCTCGCGCTTCGGGATGATCTCGCGGTCCACGAAACTCCGGACCATATCCCGGATAGCGTGCTGCTCGTCGCTCAACAGGTGACTCAGATGCATCTCGTCTCCCTCCGGGGGCTCGGCTGTCTGCCCTAGACTACTCAGCCGAGCCTAGCGTGTCCAGCCAATACCCAGCGATGCTAGAATCGACTGAGTGTCCTTCTCCATCGACCCCAGATCAGCAAGAAAGGCGAAGTCTGGACCGGGTTCGCTTAGGCCGTCGAGCGGCTCGGGTGGCCGTGCGACCGGTCCTCCCCGGAGCAGATAAGCACACCGGCCAGGAAAGGAGACACGGTGGCCGAGAACACGATCCCGGCCCTTCTAGCCCAACTGGGCGACTCAGACAGCCATGTGCGGGAAAGGGCCAGACACACGTTGGTGGTCATCGGCGAGCCCGCAGTCCCGGCGCTCACCGGCCTGCTCGACAGTCCGGCCAAGCATCCCCGCTGGGACGCGGCAAAGGCTCTCGCCGAGATCGGCGACCCCTCGTCTGTCAAAGCGCTGCTCAGAGCCCTCGTCGACACAGAATCGGATATCCGCTGGGTGGGAGGAGAGGGCCTCGTCGGCTTGGGCCCCCGCGCGCTCCCCGAAGTGCTCCAGCTGCTCATCGACCAGCCTCAATCGATCGATGTCCGGCGGGCCGCACATCACGTGCTCAACAGCCTTTCGCACAAGAACGTCGTGATCGGCGAACTGATGGCCCCCGTGCTGGAGGTACTGTCGGATACGGAGCCGGCGAGCGCCATCCCACCGAGGGCCGAGAGGGCCATGGAGAAGTTGGCCGCCGTGCAAGACGTCGTGGACTGAGTCTTTGCGCTCGCCCGCGCCTGGCGGGAACGTACTTCGCTTCGCAGCTGACCGCCGGTCGACGCTCGTCTCGTCCTGCTACCCCTCCGACCCCCTCGTGCCTGATTGACAGGCAAGTGGCCCGGCCATAGTATGAATGCGCTCCGACCCGCCTCGAACCGACACGCACCAGGGGGAGGTAGTGGCCATGAGGGACCTGCACCGGCCGACACGGATATTGTTCCTGCTTATCGGCTTCTTGGGCGTCACACTGTTGACCGGATGCGGTGGGTCGAAGGAGACCACGACCACCGGACTGCCTCCCACCACCATCGTCACTCTTGGGGAACAACCCCAGACCACGACCACGACGGAGGCCCCGGACAGATTCCCTGCCAAGATCACCGCTCAGGCCCTTGCGGTGAGCACCGGCAGCGGAGGCCAGATGACCGGTTCTGCCGTGGACTTCAGCGTCTACGTTGATAGGCGTGACGACAATAAGATCTCTGTGGGCGTGCGCGAGGGCGAAGTGGCCGGCACCGGCGACATGTGGCGAGCAACGGCGTGGACGGCGCCTCTTGTGGCCACTCAGCTCCTCAATCTCAATCTGGCCGGCTACACCATCGACTACGAGGTGAGCGGGCGCGCCGACGGGCCGAGCGCGGGCGCGCTGATGACCATTGCGACCGTCGCCGCCCTCATGGGAGACCGTCTCGACAGCACCGTCACCATGACGGGAACCATCAACCCCGACTACACGATCGGCCCGGTCGGAGGCATTCCTCAGAAGCTCGAAGGTGCAGCCAATGCCGGTAAGACCACCGTCCTCGTCCCGCTCGGGGAGCGCTACGACCGCGACGGTGTGACCGGAGAGATGGTGGACCTCGTGGAGCGGGGGACGGAGCTGGGGCTCACGGTGAGAGAGGTGGCCGACATCTATGAGGCCTATCCATACTTTACCGGTAAGGAGATCCCCAGGACCCAGGCGACCGCCAGCGGGACCCCGGCGGTCAATTCCACCATAGAGAGCACTCTGAAGGAGTGCATCCAGGCGAATGCCGCGGAAGCGTTGAATGCCCTCGAAGCCTTCGAAGGGCAGTCGGCCGAGGCTCAGAAAACCAGCCAGGACTATGCCCAAGCGGCCTGGGACGCCCTTGACAGGGTGACAAAATACATGACCCAGGGCAGCATGGGAGCGGCCTACGGGCAATCCCAATGGGCGGTCAGTTACGCGGCGCAAGCGTGGTTGAGGGGCCTTGCATACGACGCTGAGGAGTGGGAGCAGTTTGCGTCCAAGATGGCCAGCATCACCCCGAGCACCGACCTCGACGAGCTCGCCGCCGAGCTGGCGGCCACCTCTCCCTCCACCGTCGGGGAGGCGAGTTGTGTCATGGATGCGTGGGGGGCTCTCGCTTCCGCCTACTCCGGAGCCGTAGACACCGCCTACGCGCTGAACGAGATCGAATCCGGCTACAGCGAGATGGCTGCGGAGGACGTCGCAGGCTACCTGAACATGGCGATAGACAGCTGCGTGTACAGTCTGTTGTCCAAGTGGTGCACGGAAGACGACCTCAAACTCGCCGCGGTCTCAGGGGGCCCAAAGATTGTGTCTTCCGAAGGAGTCAGCCAAATGGCCGAAGCGTATCGTCGGGCCGCGGAGGCCAACATGGCCATGTTGGAGAGCACGGTGATCCCTGCAAAAGCGCAGCAGTGGGGAGTGTCGGAGCAGGATGCGCGCATCATCATGGCCGGCCAAGATGGCTACTACTACGGCGCGCGGGGAGCTCTGCAGCAGATCCGTGGCCAGATGAGCGTACTGCCCGAGGGGACCGCCCGCGACTATGCGGTACTTGGAACCAGCTTCCTCGCCTTCACGGGTAGTGCCGCCTCGCTGGCACTGAACTACGACTACGTTGCGCAGTACGACGAGAACGGGGCCATCACCGACTTCAGGTACGATGTGCCTCTTTCCCGAGCTCTCGAACTGGCGCGAGACAACGCCGAGAACAGCATCATGCTGATCGAGAACGCCTCAGAGGCGGCGGTCGTCCCCTGGGTCTGGTACGAGTTCGCCAACGTGTACCGTGAGGGAGGGCCGGCCGACAAGATCTCCGCTCTTTTCTACTACTGGAACGCGCATGCTCAGGCGAGGGCCCTCCTTGCCATGTCCGGGGCTCTCCCGACGCTGGTGGAAGACTAGCCTGGACGCACTTGGGGACTGCGACACCGTCGACGCACAAAAGAAGGACCCTCCACCAGCCACGCAAGGCTGATGGAGGGTCCCGTTGCCCAACGCCGGTTTCGACCGCAGCGAAGGCTACTTACATGCCCAACCAGCTGTTGACGAGAGCCTGATTGTCGGGGTCGCTGAGCCAGGCCTGGACGGCTTCCGCCTCTTGGCCTTCTCCATACTCATCGATCACGACCTTGGACAGTGCCGCCAGGGAATCGTCATCCATCTTGAAGTTGGTGAGCCACTGGGCAACCTCCGGATACTGATCGGAGAAGCCCTTGTGGGCGAGCAGGTGGATCATGTCGCCGGCGCCGAACGCGCCTTTGGGATCCTCGAGGTCTTTCAGATCCATGGCTGCGTAGACCCAATGCGGCCTCCACAAGGTCACCACGATAGGCTCTTCCTTCTGGACCGCCCGCTTCAGCTCGGCCAGCATGGCGGGTGTGCTGCCTTCGACCAAGGTGTAGCCGTCGAGGCCGTATTCGGGCATGACGGAGTCACGGGTGAGCCGGGTGAGGCCGGCGCCCGGTTCGATCCCGATGATCTGGCCGCCGAACTCGTCGGCTTTGCCTTTCAGGTCGGCGATCGAGTTGATGTCTGTCATGTAAGCCGGGACCGTGAGCTCGAGGGTGCCTTTGTCATACCAGGTGGTCAGGTCCTCGAGGTCGTTCTGGTACTGGGCCCAGTAGTCCTCGTGGGTCGTGGGCAACCAGGCGTCGGTGAAGAAGTCGATGTCTCCGGCCGCCAAGCCTGCATAGATCGGGGCAGCGTCGAGCTGGGTCAGGCTGACCTTGTAGCCCTGCTGTTCCAGGATGTCCTTCCACAGATACGTCGTGGCGATACACTCGTCCCAGGCGATCCAGCCGATCTTAATCTCGCCCTTCGAACCGGGGGCCACGGTGGTGTCGGTGGCGGCTTCGGTCGTCGACGGTGCCGCAGTGGTCTGGGTAGCTGCACTCGTAGTGGTGGTCGTATCGTCACTGCTGCCGCAAGCAGCCACAACCAGTGACATGGCAACCACTACCAATACGACCAGCAGGCCGATGGCAGTCTTCGCCGGGATACCTAGCTTCTTCCGTTCGGAACTCATACAAGCAAACTCCTTTTGTCTCTAGCGAACGTTCATCTCGATAGTGCTGCTCAGTCGTCTCCTTTCATCACGATTCTCCAACCCCGCCGTTGCTTTTCGATCGGCTCATTGCCGCCGTCAAACGGTCCAGATATATGGCGAGGATCACCACAGCCAAGCCGCCCTCAAAACCCAGCCCCACGTCGAGTCTGGTGACCCCGCGGTAGACCGTGGCGCCCAAGCCGCCTGCCCCCACGATCCCCGCGATCACCACCATCGACAGGGCCAACATGATCACCTGGTTGACCCCGGCCATGAGAGTGGGCATGGCAAGAGGGAGTTGCACGCTCCTCAGTATCTTGAAGTCCGATGCCCCGAAGGCTTCAGCCGCTTCCACCACTTCCTTGTCCACCTGGCGCAGCCCAAGTTCGGTCAGTCTCACCGCCGGGGGCATGGCGAAAATCACCGTGGCAAACACCCCGGGCACCTTGCCGATACCGAAGAAGATGATGGCCGGTATCAGGTAGACGAAGACCGGCAGGGTCTGCATGAAGTCGAGGATCGGCCGGAAGATCGTGCTCGCCACGTCGTTCTTCGCCGCCAGTATCCCGAGGGGCAAGCCGATGATTACTGCGACCACGCCTGCCACGACCACCAACGACAACGTCGACATGGCCGCATCCCACAGCGACATGCTACGGATGATCATGAACCCGATGAACGACATCGCCCCGAACAGGTACCCCCGGGCCCTCCACGCGATGGCCGCGAAGATGACCGCCAGCACGTACGGAGAGAACCAGAGCAAAGCGGTCTCCAGAGCGCCGGTCATGGCGCTGACCACCGTACTGATGAAATCGAACAGCCAGCTGATGTTCGTAGTGAGCCAGTCGACGATCGATTCGACCCAGTCGCCTATCGGGACGCGGTACTGGATGAAGAGCCACGTGAAGACCGCAGCCACGGCCAAGGTCACGCCGAACCGTATTGCGGATCTGCGACGCCTGCGGGCCTCGTGGCTACCGAAGTGCTCCGCCACCTCGTGCTGCTGAATGCTCCTGTCTACGGCTGGACCTCCTGTTCGGTGCGGGCGGAAGCGTCCGCCGCGGCTGCCCTCACCACCTCCGCGGCGTTTTCGCCGGCGCCGTCATCGTCAGCGATGCTGACGTCTTCACCCAGCGCCAAGAGCAGCCCCACACGGGGGACCACCCCCACGAGCTTGCCCTCGTCAACCACCGGCAGCGGCAACCGATATTCGGCGGAAGGAACGAACAGTTCGGAAATGAGGGTGTCCGGGGAAGCGGTGGGTATGTCATCTCGGACGAGTGGCTGGAGACTGGACTCGCCTCTCCTCACCGCCGCGATCACGTCATCATCGTAAACAACGCCGACGAGATGCCGGCTTGGGCCCACAAGATGGAGGGCCGACACCTGCTTCTCGCGCATCGCCTTGAGAGCAGCGGACGGTCCTTCCCACATGGGGAAGACCGCGACCGGTTCCTCCATGATGGAACCTGCGGTGAGGACGCGGGAACGATCCACCTGCTTCACGAACGCCGCCACGTACTCGGTGGCCGGATTCCTGAGGATGTCTTCGGCGGTGCCGATCTGCTCTACGCGTCCGCCTTTCATGATGGCGATGCGATCACCGAGGAACATGGCCTCGTTCAGATCGTGGGTGATGAAGACGATGGTCTTCTTCAGCTCCCTCTGAAGACCGATCAATTGCTGCTGCATCTCGGTCCGGATGAGCGGATCGAGAGCGCTGAACGCCTCGTCCATGAGCATGATGTCCGAGTCGGTGGCGATGGCGCGGGCCAGTCCCACGCGCTGCTGCATTCCGCCGGACAGCTGGTGCGGATACCTGTCTTCCCAGCCTCCCAGCCCCACCCTCTCCAGAGCGTCGGCGGCTTTCTCCTTGATCGTGGCCCTGCCCGCACCCTTGACTTCGAGCCCCCAGCCTGCGTTGTCGAGCACCGTGTAGTGTGGGAAGAGCGCGAAATGCTGGAACACCATCCCAAGCTTGTCCAGCCTCAACTGCCTCAACTGCTTCTGATCCAGCCCGGTCACCTCGGTGCCATCCACCTTGATCGACCCCGCCGTGGGCTCGTACAGACGGTTGATACAGCGGACCAGGCTCGACTTGCCCGAACCGGACAGGCCCATAACCACGAAGATCTCCCCTTCTTCCACATCGAAGGAGACGTCGACCACCGCGGGGACCACGTCCAAACGCTCGCGCAGTTCGTCGAGCGGCACCCCCTTGCCCAGTAGCGCGTAGGCATGGGGACCCTGCCTTCCGAAGATCTTGTAGAGGTCTCTGATCTCTATCTTGGCCATATGTCTTTTCTGTTTCGGGTTGCACAGGGACGGCCCGGCCAAAGACGGGTGACCCAAAAAACGTCGCCCGAACGCGTGTCCGCGCACGGACGACCTGACAATGACGAGTACTGCTTGTTTTGCTTGAAGACCGGACCCTGGGCCCGGCAAATGAGGAGGCTACCTCGCCACACGTAGCCCGCTTGAGAGGTGAAGAGCCGGGCTCAAGCCCTGTCGCTCTCTTTCCTCAATCCTCAGACAAATCGGGTGGTTACCCTCCCTTTTCGCTGACAGTGGCCGCGATAGTATACCCGGATGTTGCAGGGAATGTCCACGTGGCACCGGGCGCCCGAGTGAAGTACGGGTGGAAACCCTGCAAATCCAGAGACGGAACCCGGTACACTGTCCCTCGTCACCTATCCGAAAGGGGCCGAGCGTGAAGGATCGGGCCAGACCGACGCGTGTGCGCCACTTGCCGGCGCTGTTCGTCGCAGGTTCTCTGGCTGTGGCGGCAGCCCTTCTGTCCCCTGCCCCAGCCGACGCCGAGCCCGCCGTTGCCGAGCCCGCCGTTGCCGGCGGGGTGGTCGGCGCCCCTTCCAGTTTCTCCGATATCCAGGGGGATGAATGGTACGCCGAGGCTGCCTACGGTCTCGCCACGAGGACGGTCATGGTGAGGAACAGCGACGGTTCGTTCGGACCGGATGCTCCCGTGACCCGAGCGCAGATGGCCTACTTCCTCGTGAGGACCATGGGTCTGGCCGAATCTCCCGGCCAACCGTTCTTCGACGTCGGACCATACGACTGGTTCGCGGGGTCGGTGGGCGCGCTCTTCCAGAACCGCATCATGTCCGGGATCAATCCTCTTGTCTTCGCGCCCGATCGGATCATGAGCAAGCAGGACGCGGTCGCCCTCCTCGTGCACGCCCTTTCGCAAACGCGAGAGGGCGAACCCAGCATCGAGATCGCGCTCAGATCGGCCGGGCAGGAGACCGAGCGCTGGCTGGGCGGAATCCGCGACCGGCTTCTCATCGATCCTGCAGACACCGCATCGGTGGCGAAGGCCTACCATCTGGGGATACTCGACTCCCCTGCCGAAGGTTGGTTCTTCCCCACAGGGAATCTCACCAAAGCCGAGATGACGGTGATGCTCTACCGTGCGTTCCTGCAGCCCCTCGCGCCCAGGACGGCGTACCCCTCGGAGCTCCCGGCTGCGGAGAAGTACGACTCGCTTTCGGTCGGCTCCGAAGGACCGCTCGTGGCGTACCTGCAGTCCCGCCTCACGGCTCTCCACTATCCATGCGGTCCCATCGACGGAAAGTACAGCTCCAAGACGAGAGACGCGGTCATGGCCTTCCAGAAGGTCGAGCGGCTCAGTAGGACGGGCAAGGTGAACGCACAGGTCTGGGAGAGACTTGCCACGGCCAGCGTCCCAGTCCCCCGAAAGACCGACACCGGGACCAGGTGCGAGGTGGATCTCAAGCGGCAGATACTCTTCATGATCACCGACAACAGGGTCACCAAGGTCATCCACGTGTCCACCGGGAGAAAGGGCACCA
>CAZWAR010000015.1:31171-36033 GCA_964631965.1 uncultured Gaiellales bacterium | reverse complement strand
ACTCCCGATTCGAAACCTGTTCGCGCGGGGGGCCGCAGGCCGCGTACCGCGGCCTGCGCCCCCCAGCCGCTTTCATCCTCCCCGGCTCGCCAAGATCATGCCTCAATCCGGTATGATGACCACGGTCGAGGGATGAGTATCGTCAGAGTGGGCCGGCCGGACAGAGGTGCCGGCCCCTTGTTCGAGAAAGGCACGGAAGCGGGTGGGAGCAGGAACCTGGTCGGTGGTGGCCGTCGTCGCCGTCGCGCTCGTGTTCGACATGATGAACGGTTTCCACGACGGCTGCAACGCCGTCTCCACCGTCATCTACACAGGGGCGCTCAAACCTAGGTTCGCCATCGGCCTCTCCGCATTCTTCAACTTCATCGGCCCTCTTGTCCTCGGCGTGAAGGTGGCTGAGACCATCGGTGGCATTATCCCCGCAGGCTCGGCGACGGCGCACCTGGTCCTTGCCGCACTGCTGGGAGCCATCGTCTGGGAGATCCTGACCTGTTTGTGGGCCCTTCCCGTCAGTTCTTCGCTCGCGCTTGTAGGCGGGCTGATAGGCGCGGGTGTGGCCTCCCTGGGCTTCCAGCACGGGATCGTCTGGACGAAGCTGATCGAGGTCTTCGCGGCCCTCCTCATCTCCCCATTCCTGGGGATCATCGCAGGGTTCTTCTTCATGCGCGTCAGCCGGTTCTTCTTCAAGTTCACCAAGCTGAGCGCAGTGCGGGCCGATCGCTTCTACCGGCACATGCAGATACTCTCCTCGAGTTGGGTGTCGTTCAGCCACGGCTCGAACGACGCTACGAAGGTCATGGGCATCATCGTGATCTTCCTGGCTGCCCGGAGCGGCCAGACCGTGAAGGCCCACGGCGTTCCCATCTGGGTCATCCTGGCCGCAGCGTCGGCGATGGCGATAGGGACCTTTCTGTCGGTCAAGTCGTTCCGTCTCATCCGGACCCTGGGCGAGAAGATCACAAAGCTGCACCCCATCAACGGGTTCAGCGCCGAGGTGGGCGGAGCTATCATCATCCAGCTCGCGTCGCTGTTCGGGCTCCCCGTCTCAACCACCCACGTGGTCACCTCGTCGGTCACGGGTACCGGTTTGGGCAGCGGTGTTGGTGGGGTAAGTTGGAAGGTCTTCCGTGCTATCATGCTGGCCTGGGTTGTGACCCTGCCGTTCTGCGCCGTCGTAGCGGCCATCTGGTATTACATCCTCAGATTCGCGTTCTAAAGAGGCGACCATGTCAAGGTCAAGATTGAAGTCCATCCGAAGGACCATGGGGGGCGAGACCACCCTGGAGGGCGCCATCGACGCGATGAGCAAGGAGCGCGAAGAGCAGGTCCTCGAGCGCATCGCCAAGTTCACCGATGAGGTCGTGGTGGTCGTCAAGAAGCTGCAGGATGTGGTCGAGCGCTTCGCGTCCGACCAGTACGAGGAGTTGGAGGCGTCGGCCCGGGAGCTCGACGATCTGGAGAGCACTGCCGACGACACGAAGGAAGCCATCCTCGACCGTCTGTCGCTCGGCGGCATCTTCCCCATGAACCGGGGCGACCTTGCCCGCCTCGTCTCCTCCATGGACAGCATCAACAACCTGGCTGCCGGCGCCGCCGACCGCATCGTCATGCGCCGCTTCACGCTCCCGAGCCCCATGAACCAGCTCCTGGTCGATCTGGCCAGGGCCGATCTGGACGCGGTCCTCGGCCTACAGGCGGCAGTCGTCGCGATGGGGTCCAACTTGCAGGAAGCCATCAGGCTGGCCGGCCTCGTCGACAAGATAGAGAGTAGGGCGGACGATATCTTCGCCGAGTTGTACCGCTTCATGTTCGAATGGGATACCGACTACAAGACCTTCCATCAGTTGAAGGCCATCCTCGAGCGACTTGAATCCATCGCCGACCGCTGCAGCCAGAACGCCGACACCGTCCGGCACATGGCCTTGGAGTACATAGAAGCTGAGTGATCGCGGGGGCCGCCCCGCAATGCATGCAATGATGGTTGCATAAGTGCAATAATGCATTGAACCCTGAGGGGTCAACGCTCCTTCTTCCGGTAATATGACGGCTATGAAGATCGGTCTCGTCCAGATGAATTCGCGCCAGGAGAAGGTGGCGAACCTCGCGCAGGCCACGGAGGGGGTCGAAAGACTCGCCTACCAGGGTGTGGACCTCATCCTCCTGCCCGAGATGTTCAACCACCTCGGGACCGATCCGCAGAACGCCGCCGCCGCCGAGGAGATTCCGGGTCCCAGCACCGAATGGGCGCGCGAGCAGGCTCGGGAGAAGGGGGTCTTCCTCCACTTGGGGAGTCTCATCGAACGCCGGGACGCCGGCAACTTCAACACCAGCATGGTCTTCGACCGCACCGGTGAGGAGGTCGCTCGTTACAGCAAGCTGCACCTGTTCGACATTACGCTCCCCGACGGGAGCACGTACCTGGAGTCCGATGCCATTGTCCCAGGCGACCGCATCGCGCTCTTCGAGTGCGACGGAGTGGTGTGCGGGCTCGCCATCTGCTACGACCTGCGCTTCCCGGAACTATTCCGAGCTCTGGCCGAGTCGGGTGCTGAGGTCCTTCTTCTGCCGGCCGCCTTCACTGTGCCGACCGGGATGTACCACTGGGAGCCCCTTGTCCGGGCCCGGGCAATCGAGAACGGCTGCTATGTGGCGGCCTGTGGCCAGTGGGGCCAGTGGGCCCCCGGCAAGCAGTGCTACGGTCACAGTCTTGTGGCCGATCCCTGGGGGACCGTCATCGCTCAGTGCAAAGAAGGAGTGGACACGCTGGCCGTAGACCTCGATATGGGGTATCTCCGCTCCGTGCGCGAGCGCATGCCGGTTCTGAAGCACCGCCGGCGCGATCTCTTCGGGTAGGCGTTCGGCCTCCCGCCAGGTACGGAGAAGGTGCCGGCCGTCGCTCCCGGCCGCTCCTAGCGTCTGCGTGTCGCCATGGGACCGTGAGCCAGGCGGTGCCGTTGGTAACTCCAGGCCTGGAAGGTGATCCCGAGGGCGGCCAGGGCCGCGAAGATCACGATCTGCCAGGTCGGCGACAGTGACGTGAGCTCACGCAGCCCCTGGACGATCGCCCCGGCGCCGGCCAGACCGGTGAGCACAACGAGCGCCCAGTCGAAGAACACCCACAACAGCACGAACCCGACCACGCCTCCCACGGCGTACGCGATCCAGTAGTAGGCGGACCCCTGAGGTGCCGCCAGGCCCACATCTCGGACGAGGAGGACGGCTCCCGACCCCAGTGCGAAGAAGCCGGCCACGGCCACCATAAGGCGGGTGAAAAACACGGCCAGCAGGGCGAACGCGATGCCGATCCCGATGCCGACGATCACCCGGAGCGTCGTGCCCATAGAGCCGAAGATGGCCGGCGCGAGGAAGTAACCGACGAGAAAGCCGGCGATGGCGACGAAGAGCCAGAACAACCGCCGGCCGAAGAACAACTCGAGAGCGCCGAAGACGATGCCGGCGATCGCGATGGCCACTGAGTCAGCTCCTTCCCGAGGGTTGGGGCATATGCTACCCGGAAACAGGCCGGGTCATGCGGCCCGCGCCGCTGTCGGACTCTCCCCTACTGTCGGGCGGCGGAGAGCTCTTGGAGGTCCTCCAAACGGAGGCCGGCGAGGAATCCCACCACCAGACCGCCCGACCGCTGGATCTTGGCTGCACTGCAATGTGCGTACGTATCGCCTGAGGTGTGGTTGGCCCCGTCCACGCGCCATTCAAGCCAGGCCGCGGGATAGCCGGCCAGTTCGAACGGTTCATGATCGCTGTATCCGTAGGTGGAGGGATCTCTGAGGTAGACGAGGCCATTCGCGGTGCGCGACGAGTAGGAGAGCAGCAGGTCGACCAGATCCCGTGGCCCCCTGTCCATGTAGCGGACGTTGAATGTGCTGCCGACGCCGATCATATCCAGGGAGATCATGCCCACCAAATCCGCCCTCTGCTCGGTACTCATCGCAGCCACGTAGCGACGCGAGCCGTAGTGGTGGTGATCGGCGTTCCCGTCTCCTCTCGGCTCCTCATGGCCGAACAGCACGAAGACCACAGTGGGAACCAGGTCGACATCCTTGAGGGCGCGGGCCAGTTCCAGCACCGCCGCCGATCCCGACCCGTTGTCGTTCCCTCCGGGAGAGACCCCGTAGCTGTCCATGTGGGCACCGACAACTATCGTGAGGTCGGACGAGCCGGGTTTGACCGCGATCACGTTGTGTGAGGTGCCGCCATCGGGAAGAGGCACGTCCTCGATCTGCGGGGTGTATCCCAAGGAAGCGAAGTGGGCCGTCCCGTAGTCGACGACCTCCATCTCTTCCGGACTTCCGCCGTGGCGGACGCCGATGTCGACGGCCAACTTGTGAAGGTGGGCCATGACTTCGGTCTGGCCGAAGGATAGCTCCGCTCCCTGGGCGACGAGCAGGCTGCCCTCGATGTCCACGGCGTCCAGAGCGATGTTGCTCCGTATGGCCGCCGCATTCCTCTCTCCCGTCCAGGCGAGGGTCACCGTGTGCCGGCCCTCGGCGATGGTTCCGCTCGCCCACATGACCTGTTTGTAGATGATGACCGGGTTGTAGAGGTCCACGAACTGAGGAGGCCCGCCATCGAATCTCACCTCGGCCACGCCGTACGTGGGGGCCTTCTTGCCGAGGAGGCTGATGCTCGTCCCGTCGAACTCGATGGTCACCGAAGAGTCGGGCGAGTTCGTGTACCAGGCTGTCCCGGACGAATAAGAGGCGTGCGACACCTTGTGCCAGTCGCCTCTCCAGGCCAGGTGCCTGTCGGTCTGCTCGAACCGTTCGGGGATCGAGGGAGCGGTCGCCTGCACCAGCGTCCCCTCCACGTCGAAGGCGTCCACGCTGATGAACTTGCCGGCGTCG
>CAZWAR010000015.1:29631-31071 GCA_964631965.1 uncultured Gaiellales bacterium | reverse complement strand
TCTTGGAGAAGGTGTACCAGGTGCCGGTGTAGGCGAGTCGGCCGTCGGTCTGCTCCACCCGCGTCGGCCCCACCAGCGTCCCCTCCACGTCGAAGGCGTCCACGCTGATGAACTTGCCGGCGTCGCTCTCCGGGTCGCGCCAGATGTACACGGTGTGCTTTTGGTCGGGAAGGGTCCCGGTCTCCCATACCTTCTGCTGGTAGGCCACCGAGGAGCGGGAGAGGTCGATAGGCACAGCCGGTCCGTCGTCCAGGCGCACGAAGGCCTGGCCCAGGGTGGTGCCCTCGGTGGCGATCCAGGCCAGGGAGGTGCCTTCGAAGGTGACGGTCACCGAGGCGGTGTCCGCGCTGGCCCGCCCGTAGCTACCGGCCGAGGGGCCGGTCTTGGAGAAGGTGTACCAGGTGCCGGTGTAGGCGAGTCGGCCGTCGGTCTGCTCGTAGCGGGTGACGGACGCGGCGTCTGCGGCTCCTCCGCCTGGGCCGGACGCAAGGACCAGGGCGGAGAGCACCAAGGCGAGCATGACGACGGTGGCGGTCCGTTTCATGTTCCCTCCTTCACCTGCCGATCGGCGGACACGCGGGGTAACGGGTACAACCATAGCAACGAACGGGCCTGGAGGAAATGACGGATACCGCAGCCGCTGGTCTACAATCGAAAGGTCATGGATGTCGAGCAAAGAGCCTGTTCTCCTGGGCCGAACCGAGCGCGGGCGGCGGTGCGCACGGCTCTGGCCGCCCTGGCCGGATGCCTTCTCGGCTCGATCCCGACCCTCCTCTTCTGGTTCATCCTGCGTGGACCGGAGGGCCGGTTCCCTTCGAGTTCGGAGATCCTTGTTCTTGGGGCCACGCCTCTGCTGGCCGGGATGGGTTTCGCTGCCGTGTGCCCGGGACCGGTGTGGCGGCGGAGCGTGGCCTTCACCGCGGGGTACTCCCTTCTGCCGGCACTGCTCGTCATCCTCGTGCTGTACAAAGCGGCCGGGGAGAGTCTGGGCCCGGCCCCGCTCGGCGTCCTCACCGCCTGGATCCTCTCCTGGTTCGCCGGTGGTCTGGGGGCGGGCCTCGTGTCGCGGGTCAGGTCGTCCGTGGCTCGCGGCGGGACTCCCAGGACCTGGACCCGGGATTGGTGGCACCGTCGGCGCTGCAGCCACAACTGGGAACTGATCGAGACGCGCCGTCTGTTGGGCAGGGTGGGGCACCTGCGGATCGCCGGTGCGGTGGGCTATCACAACATCTACTACTATCGTTGCCGGAACTGTGGGGCGACGAAGACACAGAACGACCGCTGGGGCCCAGCGGGGGACAGGAGCATCTGAGCGGCAGGGGGCTATTCCCCCGAGTACTCCGCCAAGCCGCTCAGAAGTCCATCTGGAAGTGGAACACCCCTTCGTTCAGGGTCGACTTCACCTTCATACCGGAGTGGTTGATGACCGCCTGCATCGGC
>CAZWAR010000015.1:16554-29621 GCA_964631965.1 uncultured Gaiellales bacterium | reverse complement strand
TGTTGTCCCGCATGACCTCGGCCGTGAAGCCCGAGATGCCGTTCCGCTTGGCGACGTTGGCCAGGTGGCGCATGATGAAGCCTCCGATACCCCGGTTCTGCCAATCGTCTCGTACGACGAAGGCCACCTCGGCCCGGTTGGTCTTCTGATCGAGGTAGTAACGGCCGATGGCGATAATATCCTCGCCGTGTGCTTCCGGTACCGTTCCTACGATGGCCACCTCGTTCCGGTGGTCGACGTAGACGAAGTTCTGGAGTTGCTTCCGGGGGATCCGCTTCATGTGCGACATGTAGCGGTAGTAGATGGTCTCCTGTGAGAGCGAGTAGAAGAGGTCTCTGGTCTCCCTCTCGTCGGTGGGCTGCATCGCCCGGAAACTCACGAGCGTCCCGTCGTCCAGCAGCATGGCGGTCTTGACCTCTTTGGGACCCACGAAGAGCCGGCCTTCGACGTCGGCCATCTCCGGCCGCACCCACTTGAACTCGACCGCCTTCGAGAGCAATTCCTCGCGGAAGTCGGGGTGAGCGATGGTGATGAGGGCCATGGCGCGCTCCTGCACGCTCTTGCCATGCAGGTAGGCGATGCCGTACTCGGTCACCACGTAGTGGACGAAGCCCCGGCTGGTGACGACCCCCGCACCCGGAGCGAGCGTGGCGACGATCCTCGACTTGGTCCCGTTCTCCGCCGTGGAGGGCAAGGCGATGATCGCTCTGCCCTCCTGGGACCGCCCGGCCCCCATGTTGAAGTCAGCCTGGCCACCGATGCCCGAGTAGAAGCGGGTGCCCAGAGAGTCGGAGCACACCTGTCCGGTGAGGTCGATCTCCAAGGCCGTGTTGATGGCCACCATCTTGTTCTGCTGGCTGATGACGTGGGGATCGTTCACGTACTCGGTGGGATTGAACGAGAACATGGGGTTGCCGTCGACGTAGTCGTACAGCTTCCTGGTGCCCATGGCGAAACTGGTGACGATCTTGCCCCTGTCCGTCGACTTCTGGGCACCGGTGATCACCCCCTCCTCGATGAGGTCGAGGATGGCGTCGGTCACTACCTCGGTGTGGACTCCCAGGTCCTTCTTGTCTCTCAGGAACTCGACAACGCCATGCGGGATGCGGCCTATCCCCACCTCGACGGTGGAGCCGTCCTCGACGAGAGAGGCGACGTACTCGCCGATGGCCCTGGTGCGCTCGGAGGCCTTCTCAGCCACTTGGCCGGAACGCACGTTGTCGGTGAAGTCGAATTCCCGGGTCTCGATGAGGGGCTCGTCCACCGGCACCAGGATGTCGAGGTCGTAGATGCTGATGTGGCTGTCTCCGAGCGTCCACGGCATCTGCGGATTGACCTGGGCGATGACCAGGCCGGCGTTGGCTGCCGCCGATTTGACGATATCCACGGAAATGCCCAGGCTGCAACGGCCCTGCTCGTCGGGCGGCGTCACCTGGATGAGGGCGACGTCGAGAGGCATGCGCCCGCTCTCGAACAGGGCGGGGATATCGAACAGGGGGATCGGCGTGTACTCTCCGTATCCCTCCTGGATCATGTCCCGAACGTTGGCCGACACGAAGAACGTGTTCACGACGAAGTTGTCGGCCAGCTCCTTGTATGCGTACGGAGCTTCGCCGAGGGTCAACGAATGGAGCACTTCGGTATCCGCGAGTTCGCGCTGCCGGGCGACGAGGGCTCGCACCAGATGCAGGGGTTGAGCCCCGCCCGTGCCGATGAACACTCTCTGGCCCGGCCGGATCTTCGCCACCGCCTCTTCGGCGGTCATGACCATGGTGCGGTACCGGTTCTGCCAGTCCGCGTCGTATGGTGGTCTTTCGCGTGTCATAGCGCACCTCCCGGTGCCAGCATGATCCGGGCGTCGGCCGCGAACGAGTCTTCCCCCATCTTCCCGACGATGAACGGGTTGATGTCGAGCTCGGTGATCACCGGGAAGTCGGTGACCAGTTGGCTGATGCGCTGGAGCGCCTCCCCGATGGCCGCCAGATCGACTCCCTGTTCGCCTCGGACCCCTTCCAGGAGTTTGTACGAGCGGGTGCCAATGAGCATGCTCATGGCTTCACTCGACGTGATCGGGGCCAAGTGGAAGGTGACGTCCTTCATCACCTCGACGAAGATGCCTCCCAGGCCGAACATCAGCATGGGCCCGAACTGCGGGTCGCGGGTCATCCCGAGGATCACCTCCCGGCCCCGGGGCACCATCTTCTCCATGTAGACGCCCTCGAGGAACGCGTCCGGCATCTGCCGGCCGATGCGGAGCATCATCAGCTCGAACGCATCGGCCACGTCCTCGGGGCTGCTCAGGTTGAGCCTGACCCCGCCCACGTCCGACTTGTGGATGATGTCGGGCGAGACGATCTTCATGGCCAGCGGATAGCCGATGCGGGGCGCCGCCTCAATGGCCTCTTGCACGGTGGCCACCAGACGGCCGTCAGGCACCGTGAAATCGTAGGCCCGCAGAATGTCCTTCGCTTTGGCCTCACCGACGTACAGCCGCCCGGTGCGGAGCTGTCGGGAGATCACCCGCTCCACCCGCCGCCGGTTCACCGGGAACCGGGTGACAACGCGCGGCGGTCGCGCGCGCCATGCCGCATAGTCGACCATGGCTTTGAGTGCCGCAACGGCGCGCTCCGGCGAGGGGTAGTCGGGAAGGTTGGCCGCCACGAGTTCTTCTCGGCCGGGCAGCACATCGGCCCCGCCCATGAAGCTGGCGACCACCGGCTTCTCGCCGTCGGCTTTGGCCGCGATGGCCCGGGCCGTCTCGGCCGGGCGGGTCATGGCTTGAGGCGTCAGGATCACGACGACAGCGTCCACTGAGGGATCGTTCTGGGCAGCTTCCACGGCCATGGCATAGCGTTCGGGATCGGCATCGCCCAGAACGTCGATGGGGTTGCCCACGCTGGCCGCCGGCGGCAGCTTTCCCCTCAGGCCTTCTGCAGTTTCGGGGTGGAGGGAGGCAACCTTCATGTCGCTCGTCTCAACGGCGTCCGCGGTCATGATGCCCGGTCCGCCCGCATTGGTGATGATGGCCACGCGGTCGCCCTTGGGCAGAGGTTGCATGGCGAGGGCGGTGGCATAGTCGAAGAGCGCTTCGAACGTCTCCGCGCGGATGATGCCCGCCCGCATGAAGGCGGCCCCGTAGGCGATGTCGGCCCCGGCGAGTGCCCCGGTGTGCGAGGAAGCCGCCTTGGAGCCCGCCGACGTGGTCCCTGCCTTCAGAATCACGACGGGCTTCACCGCGGCCACCGATTCCGCCACCCGGATGAACTCGTCCCCGGAGCCGATGCTCTCCAGGTAGCCCACCACGACTTTGCTCCTCTCGTCTTCCGCAAAGGCGGAGAGGAAGTCGGTCTCGTCGAGATCGGCCTTGTTGCCGATGCTGACCAGTGTGGCCAGCCCCATCTTGCGCGAAGCCGCCCAGTCGAGGATGGCAGTGCAGAGGGCGCCGGACTGCGAGACCACCGAAATACCCCCGGTGGCCGGCATGTGGCTGGCGAACGAGGCGTTCATCGCGTGGTGGGTGTTGATGAGGCCCAAGCAGTTGGGGCCCAGCATGCGGGCTCCCGAGGAGCGGCACAGATCGGCGATCTCTTTCTCGAGGCGCGCGCCTTCCTCTCCCACCTCCTTGAAGCCGGCTGTGATGACCACTATTGCTTTCGCACCCTGGCGCAGGGAGGAGATGACGGCTCCTTTGACGGCGCCGGTGGGGACCGCTATGACGCTCAGGTCGATGGGCCGGCCGTACTCGTCGAGGTTCGTATAGATCCTGTGCCCGAGCAACTCACCGCCGGATGGGTTGATGGGGACGACGTCTCCTTCGAATCCCCCCTGGATGAGATTGGCTACGACGGCGTAGCCTACTTTTCCGGGCGTTCGCGATGCCCCCAACACCGCGACCGTCTTTGGATACAGCAGAGCGTCAAGCATGGAATCCTTACCTCTACTCTTGGTAGCCTCAGCCGGTTGCAGCACCAGCGAGTGATTGTACACATTCCCGGCCTTCCGCACCCGTAGTCTCGCGGCCGGGGCGGAGCATCTCCTGATGGTTGTTCCGCTGGATGGCATCGATCTCCATTGCGGGCGACCGTGGCCGGTCCAGGCTATCGGGGCTACAATGCGGGCATGCGTAATGCGCTCAAAGCTTGTGGCGCCATCCTTGCGGTGATCGCTCTCTGTGCCCCGATGATGTTCCTCCCGGCCGAAGACACGCAGCCTTCCGCATTCGGGTACGCAGGGGTCACGATCACTGTTCCCCCCACGGTTGTCGTGCCAACCACCATCCCTGGACTGGAGACGACCACCACGACAACGGCGCCCCCCGTCCAGCCGCCGGTTACCAATCCGGCACCATCGAACACGACCACGACCACGGCTGGCCCCGTGGATGTGACGATAGCCGCGGTGGGCAACGTGCTCACACCGCCGGGACTTCTCAAGTCTATCTGGAACGAGTCGAACGGATCCTACGACTTCGACCCGGTACTGGCGCCGGTAGCTCCCTATCTGGAAGATGCCGACTACACTCTGGCTGCTCTCGGTCCCCGGCTGGCCGGGCCTGATATCGGCTACTCCTCGCCCGACGTCCCGAATGCACCCCGGGAACTGGCGTTCGCGCTGAGAAAGGCCGGGGTGGATCTGGTAGGGACGGCCAACGCCCACTCTCTCGATCTTGGCTGGGAAGGCATTACCGGTACCCTCGACCGGCTGGATGCCGCCGGCCTTGCGCACATGGGCACGGCGCGCAGCAGCACCGAGCGCAGCACCCCGGTGGTTGTCGACATCAAGGGGATCCGGATAGGGTTCCTCGATTACACGATGTCGGTCGACACCTCTCTGCCGGCTGAGGAGCAGAAGGACTTCGCCGTGAACCTGCTCGATGTCGACACCGTGCAGCAGGATGCAGGTACTGCGCGGGCCTGGGGGGCGGACATCGTGGTGGCCATGCTCGATTATGGAGACGACTACGAGCAGCAACCGAGCGCCGAGCGGATCTCCCTATCGGAGAAGATACTGGATCAGGCCGGAGTGGACGTCATCATCGGTTGCCACCCTCACGTGATCCAGACGATCGGCCACTGGGTCCCACTGACGAGCTCGCGGAGCAATGACAAGTACATCGCGTACTCGGTTGGTGATTTTCTCTCCATCCCGCAGACGGTGGAGGTGGGCGGCGACAGTGTGAGCACCAGCGGCATGGTGGTGTACCTGCACGTACGGAAGTCGGGCCTGCACGCGTACCTCACCGGGGTCAGCTACTTGCCGCTCTTCACCCAGGTGGGGAGCGCCGCCACCGGCACAGCCACCGTTCCCTCCGGCCAGGGCTCGGACGCCACGACGAAGACATCCGGCCCAGTCACCTCCGCCGCCCCGGGGGACGAGGACAGGACCGTCTACCGTGTGCTGCCGGTCCTACCCGGGATGGATCCCGCCACCGATATCCCCCTCATGGCTGAGGATAGAGCCAAGATGAGCGAGATATGGGAGTATGCTCGGTCCTGGCTCTATCGCCCGGACGAAAGGATCACTCCTCTCTCCAGGGGAGAGCTGGGTTCTTGACGGGCCGGCGGGCCCGGCCTCCGGCCGCGGACCTTGCGCACCGCGCTCTCGCTTCGGTAGCATGCTGCAATTGCGCGGCCGCGCTTGGGCGTGGGGCGCGATCGTCACGGAAGACTGAGGAGGAACGATGGCGACGTACAGAGTCACCTGCATCCCCGGCGATGGGATCGGCCCGGAGATCATGGCTGCGACCAAGGTATCCGTGGCCGCGACCGGGGTGCAGATCGATTGGATCGACGTGGAGGCCGGCGCGGGGGTCATGCACAAGTACGGCACCCCGCTGCCACAGGCCGTCATAGACTCGGTGAAGGACACCAAAGTCGCCATCAAGGGCCCCATCACCACCCCTGTCGGCTCCGGCTTTCGCAGCGTGAACGTCGGCCTGCGCAAAGAACTCGATCTCTATGCCAACTTGAGACCAGCTGTCAGCATCCCCGGGGTGCGGTCGCGCTACGAGGATGTCGACCTCGTGATCGTCCGAGAGAACACCGAGGACCTCTACGCCGGCGTCGAGCACATGGTCGGCAAGGACGCGGCGGAATCCATCAAGATCATCACCCGGGCAGGCAGCGAGCGCATAGCGAAGTTCGCCTTCGAGTACGCTCGGCGGGAGAAGCGGAAGAAGGTGACGGCGGTCCACAAAGCCAACATCATGAAGTGCACCGACGGGCTGTTCCTAGAAGTGGCCCGCGCGGTGGCCGAACGCTACCCGGACATCGAGTTCGAGGATAGGATCGTCGACAACATGTGCATGCAGCTCGTCCAGAAGCCCGAGCTCTACGACGTGCTCCTCTGCCCCAACCTCTACGGCGACATCGTGAGCGACCTGTCCGCGGGCCTGGTGGGCGGCCTCGGTGTGGCCCCGGGAGCGAACATCGGCTTGGAGATGGCCGTCTTCGAGCCGGTTCACGGCTCGGCTCCCAAGTATGCCGGTCTGGACAGGGCCGACCCTACCGCTCTCGTCCTATCTGCCGTCCTCATGCTGGCCCACCTGGGGGAGGCGGATGCCGCGCACGCCCTCTTCGAGGCGGTGCGCGTCGTCATAGGCCGTGGCGAGCGGGTCACCTACGACCTGGGAGGCACGTCGGGCACAAGGGACATGGGCGAGGCCATCGCCGAAGAGGTGACCAAGAGGATCTGATCCTGCCGGACGATCCCGCCGGGGGTCCTCGTCCCGCCGGTCCACCTGGGCCCACCCGGCGTCCTCTGGCGGCCCCCTTGCCCCCGCAGTAGACTGGATGCGACCGCGACCACAAATGGGGGATATGTGAACAGAGTGCAGTTGACCGTCAATGGCATCCCGCACCAGGTCGTCGTCGACGACCAACTCCGCTTACTGGACTTTCTTCGCGAGCAGCTCCATCTCACGGGAGCCAAGCAGTCCTGTGACAAGAAGGGCCAGTGTGGGGCCTGCACGGTGATCGTCGACGGGAAAGCCACGCGCTCGTGCCTGGTTCGGGTGGCCAAGCTCGACGGGGCCGAGGTTATCACTGTGGAGGGCCTCGGTACTCCGGACAACCCCCACCTCATCCAGGAGGCGTTCGTCCTGTCCGGGGCCATCCAGTGCGGCTTCTGCACTTCCGGAATGATCATGGCGGCCAAGGCCCTTCTCGACGGAGACCCCGACCCGTCGACCGAGACGATCAAGCGGGCCCTCAGGCACAACCTCTGCCGGTGCACCGGCTACGCGAAGATCATCGACGCAGTGAAGCTGGCCGGCCGGTTCCTGCGAGGCGAGGCCACTCCTGAGGAGCTCTATCCGGATCCCGAAGGCCCCAAGATCGGGGTCTCGCACCCGCGTCCGTCAGCGATGGTGAAGGCGTGCGGCGCGGCCCAGTTCACCGCGGACATCGTGGTCCCTGGAGCTTTGGAAGTAGCCGCGGTACGGAGCCCCCATCCGCACGCGCTCATCCGCGCCATCGACACATCGGCCGCCGAGGGGATGCCCGGTGTGATGGGGGTGATCACCGCCAAAGACGTGAAGGGCACCAACCGCCTCAAGTACATGACCCACGACCGCCCGATCCTCTGTGAGGGTAAGGTCCGGCAGATAGGCGACCCGATTGCGGCCGTAGCGGCGCTCACTCGAAAACAGGCTCTCGCCGCGGCTGCGGCCGTACAGGTGGAGTACGAGCTGCTGCCGGTGCTCGACACTTTCGAGAAAGCCATGGCCGCCGACGCCGTGAGCATCCACGACGACCGGCCGAACATCAATTTCCGCCAGCCGGTGCGCAAGGGCGAACCCGAGCAGGCGTTCGCCCGCTCATCCGCTGTGGTGGAGGCCCGGTTCACCACCCAGATCAACCATCAGGCTCCACTGGAGCCGGAGCCTTGTGTCGCCTATCTCGAAGGAGAGGGGGAAGACGCCCAACTGGTGGTCGTCGGGCGGAGCATCAACATCCATAAACACCTGCAGATGCTGCAGGAAGCTACCGGCTGGGAGAACATGCGCTACGAGGAGGCGTTCACCGGAGGCCAGTTCGGTATCAAGCTGGATATCACGTCCGAGGGCATCGCGGCCGTCGCGGCCCTGCATTTCGGGCGCCCCGTGCGCTATATCCCGAGCCTGGCCGAGGCGATGCAGCTCACGTCAAAGCGGCACGCTTTCGACATGGATGTCAAGCTGGGTGCCGACGCCGAGGGGCGTCTGACTGCCTACCAGAATCATTTCCTGGGTGACAGCGGCGCGTACTTCTCCAACAGCGACGTGATCGCCCTCCGGGCGATCCACATGTTGTCCGGGTCCTACCAGATCCCGAACATAGATGCGCTGGGCACCACCGTCTACACCAACAACCCCTGGACGTCGGCGGCCAGGGGAGCCGGTCCGCCCCAGGTGAACTTCGCGCTCGAGAGCGCCGTCGACATGTTGGCTCGGAAGATGGGGGTGGACCCACTCGAGTTCCGCGTGCTGAACGCGCTCCAACCGGGGCAGAGCAAGGCCACAGGGCATGTGGTCGAAGAATGGCCGTTGCCGGGATTGTTCGACGCCATCAGGCCGCACTACGAAAGGGCACGGCGTGACGCCGAGGGGCGGCGTGATGGTCCGATCCGGCGGGGTGTAGGCCTGGGGACGGGGTCCTTCGGCATCGGATCGGCGGGAGACACCGCCACGGTGTCGGTGGAACTGGACCCGGACGGCTGTATTACCGTCTATGGGGCGGTGGCCGACCCGGGTGAGGGCAACGACTCGATGCTCGCGCAGACCGCGGCCGATGTGATGGGCGTGCCGCTCTCCAAGGTGCGGCTCGTGACTCGCGACACCGACCACACAGCGGCGAGCGGACCCGCGGCCGCCAGCCGGCTCACCTACATGGCGGGCGGCGCCCTGGTGGATGCTCTCGAGCAGCTGAGAGCCGCCATGGCCGAGGTTGGGGCCTCCACGTACGAGGAGATGAAACAGGCGGGAGTCAAGACCCGCTACCTGGGCATCAAGAAGACCGGCTTCTCCGGACCCCTCGATCCGGAGACCGGCCAGGGCCCGTCCTTCGAATCGCAGGTGCACGCCGTACAGCTCGTGGAGGTTGACGTGAACACCGAGACGGGTGAGGTCACGGTCGTCAAGATGACGACAGCCGTGGACGCGGGGACGGTCATCAACCCCCTCAACCTCATCGGGCAACTCGAGGGAGGTATGGACATGGGCGCGGGCTACGCGCTGCGGGAGGAATACGTGGCCGGTCAGACCAAGGACTGGGTGACCTTCAAGTTCCCGACAATGGCCACCGCGTTCGACATGGAGGTGGTCATCCGGGAGACGCCGCGCAAGTACGGCACCCGCGGATCGGTGGGCGTGGGGGAGATGACCATGGTACCGACCGCTCCGGCCGTCATGAACGCCATCAAGGACGCGGCAGGGGTGCGCATCACCTCCCTGCCCGCGACCCCCGACAAGGTGAAGGCGGCGCTGGAGGGCAGGGGCTAGCGGCGGCGCATGCCAGGTCAGGAGCACTTCCGCACCGTCGCCGGTCGCGAGATCCTCTTCGACGAAGAGGACTTCCTGTGCCACGTGGATGATTGGGACGAGGCGATAGCGGTGGAACTGGCTGCCGAGGCGGGGGTCGGGGAACTTCGCGAGGCGCAGTGGCGAGTGATCCATTTCCTGAGGGAGTTCTATCAGGAGAACGGGCGCAGCCCGCTCAATCGCAGGATAGTCGAGGGCGTGGGCATGAGCCTCCTCGAGCTGGAACGGCTCTTCCCGGGCGGCATACGACATGGCGCGAAGCGCTTGGCCGGCCTTCCCAACCCCAAACGCTGCTCGTGAAGGGGAGACAGTGAGTGGACACTGCGACACCATGAGTGCGGATTCCGTGAGCATGAGCGCTACCTCGGGCGGCCGGAGCGAAGGTCTCGTCTACCTCGACAACGCCGCCACCACCTTCCCGAAGCCGCGGGAGGTGCTCGACGGGATGGTGGAGGAATACGGCCGCATCGGGGCTTCGCCGGGCCGTGGAGCGTACGACCTGGCGGTGGAAGCCGCCGATTATGTGGCCGGGGTGCGGCGGCAGATGGCAGGTTTCTTTGGGGCTCCCGACCCGGACAGGGTGGTCTTCACCGCGAATGCCACCGACGCCCTCAATGTGGCCATCCAGGGTCTCGTAGGCCCTGGCGACCATGTCGTCTCCACCCGGCTCGAGCACAACTCGGTGCTTCGTCCCCTGTTCCATCTGAAGGAGCGGGGCTGGATCCACTACGACCTGGTGCCGTTCGACGGCGCCGGTCTCGTCGACCCCGACGATATCGGCCGGGCTATCCGGCCTGAGACCCGCCTGGTCGCCGTCTGTCACGGCTCGCAGGTCCTCGGGACCGTGCAGCCCGTGGAGGAGATCGCCCGGGTGTGCGCTCAGCACGGGGTGCCCCTTCTGCTCGATGCCGCTCAGACCGCCGGCCAGGTACCCATCGACATGACGGCCTGGGGCGTAGCTGCGGTCGCGTTCACCGGCCACAAGGCCCTGCTGGGCCCTTCGGGCAGCGGTGGGCTGGTCCTCGCCCCCGGCCTGGAAGTGTCCTCCACCCGTTACGGCGGTACCGGCATCGATTCCCACGATCTGACCCACACGCAGGCCTTCCCCAGCCGGCTGGAGGCGGGCACCCTCAATCTTCTGGGGATCATAGGGCTGTCGCTGGGACTCGACTACCTGGCGCGCCTCGGCGTGGAGGACTGCCACCGGCAGGAGATGGCTCTCGCCAACCGCCTCCGTGAGGGGCTCTCATCTGTCCCCGGAGTCCGTCTGTGCAGTCCGCCCCTGCGGGAGCAGGACATACCAGTGCTCACGTGCGTGGTCGAGGGGATCGTACCCGAGGACGTGGGTGCCATCCTCGACGGCGACTATGGCGTGGCCGTGAGGACGGGGCTGCACTGTGCCCCTCTCGTCCATCTGGACTTGGGCACGGCTCCTGACGGAGCCGTCCGCTTCAGCCTGGGGTACGCGAACACCGAGGAAGACATCGACCGGGCCCTGGAGGCCATGGCCGCCATCGCGGGGGCGGTCAGGTAGCCGCGTTCGGCTGCACCGCCGGGGATGGTGCCGTCTTCTCCTAGCCGAAGCTCTTGCTCACCTGGGCCATGGTCTCTTCCATGATGTCCAGGCCCCGGGCGAGGGTCTCGTCCTCGATGGTGAGCGGTACGAGTATCCGCACCACGTTGTGGTACGTGCCGGCCCCGACGTTCACCACACCGTTCTCGTAGAGCTTGGCCCGGAAGGCCTTCGCGAAGTCGACGGCGGGTTCCTTGGTGCGAGGATCGGTGACCAGTTCCATGGCCGCCATGGCGCCAATGCCGCGGACATCGCCGATGATCGGGTACCGCTCCTGCAAGGCCGAGAAGCGCGCCCGGATGCGATCGCCGACGTCGGTGGCCCGCTCCAGGAGGCCTTCGCTCTCGATGATGTCGAAAACCGCGAGCCCTGCCCGAGTGCCGAAGGGGTTGCCGCCGAAGGTGCTGCCCACGCCACTCGGATGGACAGAGTCCATGATCTCCTGCCGCCCGGTGATGCCGGAGATGGGAAATCCCGCCCCGAGGGCCTTGGCCGTCGTGACGATGTCGGGGGCCACACCCCAATGCTCCATCGCGAACCACGTACCCGTGCGGCCCATGCCGGTCTGGATCTCGTCGCCGACGAGGAGGATGCCGTGCTTCTCGCAGATCTGCTTGATCATCCCCATGTACTCGGGCGGTGGCACGATGAACCCACCTTCTCCCTGCACCGGTTCGGCGACCACCGCCGCCACCTCCTCCGCGTTCACGTGCTTGGCAAAGGCCTGCTCGAGCAAGTCCGCACAGGCGCATCCGCACCCCGGATGGGACATGGCCAGCGGGCAGCGGTAGCAGTAGGCGTACGGGATGCGGTAGATCTCTGCGGCATAAGGTCCGAACCCCACCTTGTACGGAGCCACCTGAGAGGTGAGGCTCAGAGTCATGTAGGTCCGCCCGTGGAACGCGTCCTCGAAGGCGATGATGGCCTTCCGCTTCGTGGCGTAGCGGGCGATCTTGATGGCGTTCTCGACAGCCTCGGCACCGGAGTTCATGAAGAAGGTGCGTTTGGGGAAGTCACCCGGCGTGCGGGTGTTCAGTTTCTCGGCCAGTCGAATGTAGGTCTCGTATCCGAACAGACCGAAGCACATGTGGGTGAATAGATCGGCCTGCTCTTTGGCGGCAGCCACCACCTTGGGATGGCTGTGCCCCACGTTCATGACTCCGATGCCCGCCGCGAAGTCGATGTACTCTCGGCCTTCGACGTCGGTGATGATCGCGTTTCGCGCGCTCGCAGCGTAAACGGGCGCGGTGGCCGGCACGCCCTTGGGGACGGCCAGGGCCCTCGAGGCAGCGATATCAGCGTTCGTCGTCATGACTCCTCCACCTGGTCCTGTGACTCCTCCAACTGGTCCTACGACTCGTCGCCGCCACACGGCGCTCGGCTGCCACTCGTCGTATCCGAAGTGAGCGTACCACTGAGGTGGCAGCCGTGCCCCACAGAATGGGGGCAGCCCGCGCATTGTATCAAAGACTAATCATGTGGCGCCATATATGCATAAATAGCAAGCTTCATGCATGCATAAGATTGATATGCAGGATGAAGCCATGCCTGTCTCTCCCTCGAACGACTCAGGCCGGACCCAGAGTCGGATGCGGAGGATGGCGACGGGCAGCGAACGGTCGCGGCTGCCGCTTCGCTGCGCTAAACTAAACAGCCGTTCTTTCTTGTTTTTTTCCCAGGGAGATAGTCTTGGAAGGTATCAGTCATCGCGTGTATTCGGGCCCGGCTCGGGCTCCCCACCGCTCATTGCTACGCGCTCTCGGCGTGGGTCGGGGCGACGCCGACCGGCCGCTCATCGGCATCGCCAACTCGTACAACGAGTGGATCCCTGGGCACATGCATCTCAACACCATCGCCCAGCAGGTCAAGTACGGCGTGTACCAGGGGGGCGGTATCCCGCTCGAGTTCGACGTCATCGGCGTGTGCGACGGCCTGGCCATGAACCACGAGGGTATGAACTACTCGCTGGTGAGCCGC
>CAZWAR010000015.1:0-16544 GCA_964631965.1 uncultured Gaiellales bacterium | reverse complement strand
TGGAGATCATGGCCAAGGCGCATGGGGTGGACGGGCTGGTGCTCATCCCCAACTGCGACAAGATCGTGCCCGGAATGGTCATGGCGGCGGCCCGTCTCGATATCCCCGTGGTGCTCGTGTCGGGTGGCCCGATGCTGGCCGGCGACTACGAAGGCCGCAAGGTCAGCCTGTCCCAGATCTTCGAAGGCCTGGGCAAGTACTTCAACAACGAGATGACCGCCGATCAGTTGTGCGACCTGGAGGACGCGGTCTGCCCCACCTGCGGGTCCTGCGCCGGCCTCTTCACGGCCAACTCCATGGGCTGTGTCATGGAGACTCTGGGCCTCACCCTGCCCGGCGACGCCACCATCCCGGCGGTGTACTCGGCTCGGCTCACGCTCGCCCGGCAGACGGGTGCGGCAGCCGTTGAAGTGGTGCGCAACAACCGCACCGCCCGTGAGTTCATCACCGAGGCCAGCCTACGCAACGCCCTCACCGTGGACGCCGCCCTCGGCTGCTCCACCAACACGGTGCTCCACCTCCTGGCCATCGCCAGCGAGGCAGGGGTCGATCTCAGCCTCGATACCTTCAACGAGATTGCCGATCGCACGCCGAACATCGTCAAGCTCGCGCCTTCGGGTCCTCAGCATATGGAAGACCTGTACAGAGCGGGCGGCGTCCAGGCGGTCCTCGGTCGGCTGGCCGAAGCCAAGCTGGTGGACGGCTCAGTGCCCACGATCGCCGGCGTCGACCTCGCCGCCCAGTACAAGGCGGCCCCGGTCCGCGACGAGAGCGTCATCAGGACGCTGGCGGAGCCCTACCGGCAGACCGGAGGTTTGGCCATGCTGTTCGGCAACCTCGCCCCGAAGGGTGCTGTGGTCAAGGAATCGGCGGTCCTCCCGGAAATGCTGGTGCATCGGGGCCCGGCCATGACCTTCGACGAAGAGTCCTCTCTCATGGAGGCCATCGAGAAAGGCAGGATTGTCCCGGGCACGGTCGTAGTCATCCGGTACGTCGGCCCGAAGGGGGCTCCTGGGATGCCCGAGATGCTCACCCCGACCTCGGCGATCGCAGGAGCCGGACTCGATGCCAGTGTGGCGCTCATCACCGACGGACGCTTCAGCGGTGCGAGCCGGGGAGCCAGCATCGGCCACGTGGCGCCGGAAGCGTTCGATGGCGGCGGGATAGCGCTCGTCCAGGATGGGGACATGATCAGCATAGACATCCCCGCGCGGAAGCTGACCCTAGAGGTGAGCGACGAGGAACTGGAACGGAGGAAGACGGCGTGGCAGCGCCCGGAACGGCAGCTATCGGGCGTGCTGCGCCGCTACGTAGCCTTCGTCTCCGGAGCCGATACGGGCGCCGTGCTGGGGGGCGGAGGACCGCTTTCCTGAACGCGAGCGGCGACTCTCGTACCGCTCCGGCTCTCGCCCGGGTGGCGCCTCGACGGCGCCGCACGGGAGACGGGTGACGCACAGAAGCGATACGGAGCTAGACACATGAGAGCAGCACGAGTGATCCTGGAAGCGCTCAAGCGCGAAGGGGTCGATACAATCTTCGGATTTCCCGGGGGAGTGCTTCTTCCCCTGTACGACGCACTCTACGATTTTCCAGAGATCAACCATATCCTTGCCCGCCACGAGCAAGGGGCGGGTCACGCGGCCGACGGCTATGCCCGGGCGTCGGGCAAGGTCGGGGTGTGCTTGGCCACATCGGGCCCGGGCGCGACCAACCTGGTGACGCCCATCGCCAACGCGTACATGGACAGCGTGCCCCTGGTCGCCATAACCGGACAGGTGAGCCGCCATCTCCTGGGGCTCGACTCGTTCCAGGAGGCCGATGTCACCGGCATCACCCTGCCCATCGTGAAGCACAGCTATCTCATCAAGGACCCGGCGGACATACCGCGGACCATTCGGGAGGCCTTCTACATTGCCGGCACCGGACGGCCGGGGCCGGTGGTCATCGACGTGCCCGTGGACGTGACCAAAGAGGAGATGGACTACGATCCGCAGGTGCTGCCGGTGATGCACCTTCCCGGGTACAGGCCCACTGTCAAGGGCCATCCCAAACAGATCAGGGAGGCGGCGCGGGTCATCGCCGCGGCCGAGCGTCCGGCCATCTACGCCGGCGGTGGGGTGATCATCTCCGGTGCTTCCGAGGAGTTGCGGGAAATGGCGCTGTATGGGCACATACCGGTGGCCACCACGCTGACCGGCAAAGGCTGCTTCCCGGAAGACCACGACCTCTCCATGGGCATGGTTGGGATGCATGGCACCCCCTATGCCAACTACGTCCTCAGTCAGGCGGACCTCATCTTTGCGGTGGGCGTCCGTTTCGACGACCGAGTCACGGGCAAGCTGGACGCATTCGCTCCGCATGCCACCTTCGTCCACGTGGACGTCGATCCGGCCGAGATCTCCAAGAATGTGCCAATTGACGTGCCTATCGTCGGTGACGCCAAGTGGGTGCTCACCGCGCTCGTGGCCGAACTCAAGAAGCTCGAGCTGTCACCCGCCCGGCATCTGCCCTGGATGGAGCAGGTGGAAGCCTGGAAGCGCCTTCACCCTATGGCGGTGCGCCAGCCGGAGGGCGGGGAGATCATGCCGGAGTGGGCCGTCAGCAAGATCTGGGAGGTCACCGGAGGGGAAGCGATCGTCTCGACCGAGGTGGGCCAGCATCAGATGTGGGCCGCGCAGCACTACCTGTGCCGGAGCCCGCGGCAGTTCATCAGCTCCGGTGGCCTGGGCACCATGGGCTTCGGCTTCCCGGCCGCCATCGGGGCCCAAGTGGCGAAGCCCGATCGGCTCGTCATCGACATAGCCGGCGACGGCTCCTTCCAGATGACACTGCAGGAGCTGGCCACCGCCGTGCAATATGGGTTGCCGGTGAAAGTCTGCATCATGAACAACCAGTGGCTGGGCATGGTCCGGCAGTGGCAGGAGCTGTTCTGGAGCCAGCGGTACAGTCATACCTGTATCGAATGTCAACCGGACTTCGTGAAGCTGGCCGAGGCCTACGGGGCAGAAGGCCACCGGGTGGACAGGCCGGAAGACCTGGAAGAAGTGCTGCGGATGGCCTTCGCCAGCCCGAGCCCGGCCGTCATCGATATCCGGGTGAAGCGCGAAGCCAACGTCTATCCGATGATCCCAGCGGGTGGCACCGTCCACGACATGATGGAGCGTGAACTATGAAGCACACGCTGTCGGTGCTCGTGGAGAACAAGCCGGGCGTCCTCACCCGCGTGGCCGGGCTGTTCGCCCGCCGAGGTTTCAACATCGACAGTCTGGTGGTGGCGGAGACGGGCGACCCGCAACTCTCGCGCATGACCATCACCGTCGATGAGCAGGACCAGCCGGTGGAGCAGGTCACCAAGCAACTGCACAAGCTCATCAACGTGCTCAAGATCAGCGATCTCGACCCGGCGGGAAGCGTGGAACGCGAACTCCTGCTCGTCAAGGTCAAGGCCGGGGCCGAGGCGCGGGGAGAGATCATGCAGATGGTGGAGATCTTCGGAGCGCGGATCGTCGATGTGACCAGCGAGGTGCTGGTCATCGAGATGACGGGTACCAGGGAGAAGGTCGGCGCCTTCATCGACGTGTTGGCGCCCTTCGGGATAGTGGAACTGATGCGAACCGGGCGCCTGGCCATGGGGCGGGGCCGCAAATCGACGTAAGAGGAGGTACCAAGCAGGATGCTGTACGAAAAGGATGCCGATCTGCATCTTCTTGACGGGAAGACCGTTGCCGTCATCGGCTTCGGCAGTCAGGGACATGCCCATTCGCAGAACCTGAGGGACAGTGGGGTGAAGGTCGTCGTGGCCGAGGCTCCCGGCTCTGCGGCGTGGGATCGCGCCGCCGCCGCCGGCTTCGAGGTCATGACCGCCAACGCCGCCGCCGCTCTGGCCGACGTCATCATGATGGTGGTCCCCGATCAGACCCAGAAGGTCGTGTACGAGACCGCCATCCGCGAGAACCTCAAAGAGGGCGACATGCTCATGTTCGCCCACGGGTTCAACATCCACTTCAACCAGATCGTCCCGCCGAAGTTCGTCGACGTCACGATGATCGCCCCCAAAGGCCCTGGTCACCTGGTGCGTCGGGTGTACACCGAGGGCGGGGGCGTCCCGGCTCTCATCGCCGTCTATCAGGACGCGACCGGACAGGCCTTCCAGAAAGCTCTCGCCTACGCGGCCGGCATCGGCGCCTGCCGGGCCGGCGTCATCGAGACCACGTTCAAAGAAGAGACCGAGACCGACCTGTTCGGCGAGCAGGCCGTGCTCTGCGGCGGGGTGAGCGAGCTCGTGCGGGCCGGATTCGAGACCCTGGTGGACGCCGGCTATCAGCCGGAGATCGCCTACTTCGAATGCCTGCACGAGCTGAAACTGATCGTCGATCTCATTTACGAGCACGGTATCAGCGGCATGCGCTACTCGATCTCCGACACGGCCGAGTACGGCGACATGACCCGAGGCAAGCGGATCATCAACGAGGACGTGCGCGAGGAGATGGAGGTCATCCTCGAGGAAATCCAGACGGGCGAGTTCGCTCGCGAGTGGATCCTCGAGAACATGGCCGGCCGTCCTGTCTACAATGCCATCAAGCGTGAGGAATCCGAGCACATGATCGAAGTCGTGGGCCGGGAGCTGCGGTCGATGATGCCGTGGTTGGGCAAGGGCGGCAAGCTGGAGTAGGGCTTCGGCCGGCTTGAGAGCCATGCCTTCTTCGGGGCGCAGCCCGGCGGCAGCCGGGCTGCGCCCCTTCCTTTGGGGATACTGGGTCCGGATACTAGTCCGCGTCCCCCGACAGGTACATCTTCACGTGCAACATCAGCGCCCGCGCCGCGCCCGTGGGGGAGCGGTCCTTGGCCTGGATAAGGTTCAGATCGCGGCTCAAGCCGCCCTCCTCCCTGAGGATCGCCAGCCCGGCCCCGCTCATGTCACCCAAAGTCATGGCGGGCAACACGGAGATGCCCAGACCGTGGCGGATGAAATTCTTCACGGACTCCACCGACCCGGTCCGGTATGGGATCTGCGGTTCGAAGCCCGACGCTCGACAGGCCTCCATCACCTGGAGAGTCACGTTGAACGATTCGGAGGGGAAGAGGAAGGCCTCCTCCGCGAGCTCGGTGAGCGCCACCGAGCGCCGTGCCGCCAGGCGGTGCCCGGGCGGCATCACGACCATCAGCTCTTCGGCCGTCAGATAGGTCGTGTCGAGGGTCGTGGGGGAACCCGAGGCCGTCACTACCGCGAAATCGATGGATCCCGCCAGCACCATACGGGCCAATTCCGCATCCCCACCCTCGACCAGCTCCACCGTGACCCTGGGAAAGCTGTTCCTGAAGCTGGCCAGCATCTTGGGGGCCACGTAGGTGGCTACCGAGGGGTTGCAGCCCATGCGTACATCCCCCGCCTCCACTCCCATGTGCTCTTTGAGCACCCGCACGGCCTCGTCGGCCCGGAAGAGAACCGCCTGAGCCAAGGGAAGGAACACCTCGCCGCTCGGCGTGAGCTTGATCTTCCGCCGCCCGCGGTCGAACAGCTTGGTCCCGAGTTCCCGCTCCAACTGCTGCATTTGGTGGCTGAGCGCGGGTTGCGATACGTGCAGTGACTCCGCCGAGCGGCTGAAGCTCAACGTGTCGGCGATGTTGACGAAGTATTTGAGTTGGAACAGTTCCATGCAACCTCGGCCGTGGCCCGGCAAACGATAAACAGAACTTATATCACAGATAGAAACAATATATTGGACTTATAACGAACCAAGGGCTAATCTAGCAATCGGCTGAGCACTGAAGCAAGGTGATCACCGGGAACCCCCCCTCCCAGATCGCCACAGAGCTGAGCAGCTTTTCCCGCGTATAGCCGACTCTTTCCCCCAACGGAGTCGGCTATGCTATTTATGGGAATTTAGCGGGCCTCCACGTGAAGAGCGCTGCCGGGATAACGGTTGGTGGTGCTGCGCAGAGCTTCGTCTGCCTGGAGGCCGGCAGAGTATGGTTCTTTCTCGAGGGGTATTGTCGTGCGGTTGGTGAAGCGCTTCAAGCGGTCTGGGCCGCGCGATGCGAGGCGACTGAAGTTGCTCGCGGAATTTGGGTTGGTAGGCGCCGCCCTCATCTGGGGCACCAATTTCATCCTGGTCAAGATGGCCATGGGGCACATGCCTCCCCTCTACTACGTCGGACTGCGCTTTCTGGTCGGTTCGGTATTCCTGCTGCCTCTCTCGTGGAACCGGATGAGGAGCTTGAGCCGGCAGGAGTGGTCGATCGGCATCGGCGTCGGGGTCCTTCTTTTTGGTGGATTCGCCTGCCAGACCCTGGGGCTTGTGTCAACCTCGCCCGCTGTCTCCGGATTTCTCACCGGGCTCTACGTGATCCTCGTCCCCGTCTTCCTCGGCCTGGGCACCGGGCGCTGGCCGTCACCTATGGTCGGCATCGGAGTGGTGGTCGTGGTCGGCGGCTTCGCAGTCCTCACGCTGTACGGGCACCTGGCTTTCGGCTGGGGCGAGATCTGGACTCTGCTCGGCACCGTCTTCTGGGCCTTCCATATCCTCGGCGTAGCCTACGGCTCGAAACGCATCGACTCACTGGCCTTCGTACAAGTGCAACTCGCCACCTGCGCGGTTCTGTCGCTGATCAGCTCGTTCGCTTTCGAGCAACCGGCGCTCTTCCCCGGCTGGGCTTCCACCGGCGCGGTGTTCTGGACCGGCATCATGGGCAGCCTGGTGGCATACGTGCTGGTGGTCTTCGGACAGAAGCATACCCCCGCCACCCTGGCCGGACTGATCATGAGCCTGGAGGGGGTGTTCGCTCTCCTCTCGTCGATCGCCGTCGGCTACGACCGGTTGACCCTGCGGACCCTCCTTGGCTTCGCCCTGGTGTTCGGGGGGACTCTCGTTGCCCGGGTCGGTTCTGAGCGGGAGCCGGAGATGGCCCTGGAGCAGGCGCCGCCGGCGCCGTAGCTCTCGGCTATCCTCGCGCCGGCTCGCCGTTGTCGGCCACGAACCGCGCTACTTCGGCAGCCACGTCCCCGAACTCGTCCGACTCGTCTGTGGGAGCGCCGCCCGGCGCCGCCCCGGCCGCCCTCCCGGCGCCGCTCCGATGGAGCGAATGGTCGCCACCAGGCACCACCACGAGTCTGCCGGGATGGATGAGCCGCTCCAATAGCGGCCGCAGGAGTTCGGGATCGCAGAAGGGGTCCCTTTCTCCGATGAGGAACAGGCTGGGGACGCCTATCCTGCGGAGAGGTTCTGTGAAGAGCTTCTCTTTGTGCCCGGGGCGATGGAGGGGGTAGCCGAGCACCACCAGCCCGGTGGCCACGATACCTTCACCCTCCTCGTTCCTGGAGATCAGCTCAGCGGCGATGCGGCCGCCGAGCGACTTTCCTCCGATAAAGAGCGGAGCCCCGGGCGCCGCCAATTCGTCGAGAACGTAGTCGTGGACGCGCCGGAAGCAGTTCTCGAGCAGCGGCGCGCTGTCGGGGGAGCTGGAGCCGCGTTCCATGTAGGGGAAGTTGAAGCGGACGGCCATGGCCCCGGCCTCCGAGGCCACGCGTCGGGCGATGCTCGCGAGCAGGGGATAGTCCAAGTCGTTGTTGGCGCCGTGAGCGAGAAGAAACACCGCGGTCTCTGGTCCCAGGCGGGCGGGCATCTCCGCTTTCGCCGTGACGGAGACCCCTGGTGACACTTCTATCTTCATGACGGCTGGGCCCGAGACCGGCACCTGGAACCTCCTTGTGACTATCCACAGTGGCGTCCACTGTGTGTAATATACAGGCGCATACCCCGAGGAGGCCCCATTGGAACGGATCATCGGAAATCTGGACAAGGCGAAGCTCAAGCTGGATGAAGCCTTCTTCTACCTGGACGAGATCGAAGAACTGATCCAAGAGGACGAACTCGAAGAGGCGGCCGGCTCGAAAGTCAGCCAGGCTACCGAGCGCCTCACCAACGAGCTTTCAGCCCTCAGCGGCAAGGTGGCGGAACTGCAGAGTATCCTGCGCGCTCTCGACGAGCAGCAGGGAGGGAAGTCGGCCGAATAGGCACAGTTTCGTCCGGGCCGCAGGTCTCGCTCTCATCCAGATGTTTACGTCCGGCGGTAACCGCCAGGTCAAAAATGTGCACCAGCATGTGCCGATTACTCTTGCTTTTCTCATACCCGGCTGTATGCTTATAGTGCATCGGTAGGAGTTCTTGAGGCGACGTGCGCAGTGTTTCATCTACTCGTTCGTCCGCAGGTGCATCCGAACGAATGCGGTCTTGTGCTGTCAGTGACTGTGGAGGAGTGGATGAGCACGGCTCGGTTGTACGTCGGTAACCTTTCGTATGGCACCACCAAGGAAACCCTCGAAAAAACCTTTGGTGTTCATGGAGAGGTAGTGTCGGTGAACATCATCACCGACCGCCAGACGGGTCGCCCCAAAGGTTTCGCGTTCGTCGAGATGAGTTCTCCCGAGGAAGGTGACGCGGCCAAGGTGGCCCTCAACGGCACCGATCTCGATGGTCGCACCATCAACGTCGACAACGCCCGCGAGCAGGAACGCAGGCCCGGGTTCGGCGGCGGGTACGGTGGTGGTTCGCGCGGGGGCTTCGGTGGCGGCGGCTTTGGCGGCGGTGGTGGCTACGGAGGCGGATCCCGTGGTGGCTACGGCGGCGGCGGTTCGCGGTACTAGCACTCAGCGGAACGAATGGTGGACGAGGGGCCGGGCGACCGGCCCCTCTCTTTTTGTGCTCGGGACGGGTCGGGTATCGCGTAGCACGAACCGCACGCTCTAGGCCGACCGGCTGGAGCCGGTGTCGAGGAGCCGGGCGAGATCCTGGGCGTCGGAGGTCGGAGGCGCTCTGGTCGACCGGCGGCAGACCCAGGGTGCGACCGGGACTCCTGCGGCCGGCTCCCGATGGAGCCAGAGGGGCACCGCGCTGCGGGCGCCTCTCTCCCCGGCCGCGAGGACCAGGCGTGGTCTGAAGCGGTCCCGGGCCGCAGCCAGGAGGGCCCGGCCGGTCGGATGATCCAATTCCCCGACGATGGCCGCTTCGACCGTCCCCTCGTGGGCGAGCAGGGCCGCACTCAGCCACTGCCCGGACATCACTGGTGCTGCGTCGGCAGTGGCGGCGAGAGAGCCGAGTGCCTCTTCCGCCCGTTCGCGGTACCGGTCCTCGCCTGTATAGGCAGCCAGCTTCAGGAGGACGGTGGCGGCCATGGCGGTGCCGGACGGCGTGGGGCTGTCGTAGACGGCCCGAGGGCGGGTGATGAGGGCCTCGTGCTCGAGGCTCGTGTCGTAGAAGCCGCCGCCGGGCCGGGCGAAGCGCTCGAGCACGGTGTCGGCGAGGTTCCGCGCCGACTCGAACCAGCCCTCGTCGAAGGTGCACGCATAGAGTGCCAGCAGACCCTCGGACACGCAGGCGTACCCGTCCAGAAAAGCCTCACCGGAGATACGGCCGCCCGTCCAGGAGTGGAACAAGCGGACATCAGGGGTGCCGGCCCCGGCGGGGCTCGTCAACCTCTGCAAGATGAAGGCGCCCGCCCGTTCAGCCGCCTCCCGATAGACCGGGGAGGAGAGAGCGGACGCGGTATCGGCCAGGGCGGCAATCGCCAGGCCGTTCCAACCGGCGAGAATCTTGTCGTCCCGGGCGGGCCTGGGCCGGGACTCCCGGGCGGAGCGGAGCTTGGCCCGTGCCCGGTCCAGGATCTCCAAGGAGGCCGATTCGGGCTCTCCGGGTGTAGGGAAACCGCGAGGCAGGTGAAGGATGTTGCGGCCCTCGAAGTTGCCAGCGTCTGTCACCCCGTAGGCACGTTCTATGGCCGCGGCCTCGTCGGGATCCAGAAGGGCATGCAGCTCGTCCGCCGTCCAGGTGAAGTATGCGCCTTCACCTTCGCTGGTGTCCGCGTCCTCTGCGCTGAAAAAGCCGCCCTCCGGGTGCCGCATCTCCCGAAGAAGATAGTCGAGCGTCTCCACGGTCACGGTGAGATAGCGGGGCTTGCCCAGGTACTGCCAGGCGTGGAGGTAACAGCGCGCCAGCTGGGCGTTGTCGTAGAGCATCTTCTCGAAGTGGGGGACAAGCCAGTAGCCGTCGGTGGAGTAGCGGTGGAACCCCCCGCCGATATGGTCGTACATTCCTCCGGCCGCCATGGCGTCGAGCGTCACTTCGATATCGAGCTCAAGAGAAGGTTGGGGTTCCACCGTTTGGCGGGCGAGCAGGTATTCGAGAACCAATGGCTGGGGGAACTTGGGGGCGCCTCCCCACCCTCCGTCCCGGAGGTCGACCGCCGCGTGCAGTTCTGCATCGACGCCGGCGAGGAGGGGGCCGTAGTCGTCCGGACAGGTTCCCTCCGTGCCGGGCTGCGGGATGCCGTCCTCGGCCAGGTGCGAGTGCACGGCTTCGGCCGTTTGGGCCAGGTCGGCCCGCCGGGCCTCCCAGGCGAGGGCGATGGCCTCCAGGACCTGCCGAAAGGAGGGCAGGCCGTGCCGGGCGGTGGGGGGGAAGTAGGTGCCTCCGAAGAAGGGCGTTCCGTCCGGAGTCAGCCAGACACTGAGTGGCCAGCCGCCCCGCCCGGTGAGGGCCTGTACCGCTTCCATGTAGACGGCGTCCAGGTCCGGGCGCTCCTCCCGATCGACCTTGATGCTCACGAATCGCTCGTTGAGCAAGGCGGCGGTGCGCTCGTCCTCAAACGACTCCCTCTCCATGACGTGGCACCAGTGGCAGGCTGAATAGCCGATGCTCAGAAAGATCGGTCTGTCTTCGGTCTTCGCCTTCTCCAGGGCCTCCGGTCCCCACGGATACCAGTCGACCGGATTGCCGGCGTGCTGAAGCAGGTATGGACTCGACTCGCTCGATAGATGATTCATGACGCTCGCCACGACGTTATTGGGTCTTTCCTGCTGGGTAGGATTGTATACTGGTTTGAAGCTGGTACGTCGCGGTCCCCTGCTCCGGAGGATTTTCATGCCACGGTTCGTCGGTAGAAAGGCCTTCTCCGTATGGTGGGACATCGCCGCGGTCGTAGTCCTCGTGATCGTGGTGGTGATCGTACTCGGTCTGACAGGTGTCATCCACATCTTCGGCTCTTAGGAGGTGACGATCATGAAAGCCAGCGAGGTCATAGGCCGCCAGATCACCGCCCGGGAGGGTGGTCGCGACATCGGCAAGATCAAGGACCTGGTGGTGGAGCAGACGGGGCGGGAGATCATCGGCATCGTGGTGTCCGACGGCATGTTCGGTGGCTCGAGGGTTGCGCCGTGGAGTGCGGTCCAGGCGTTGGGACCGGACACTGTGATCCTCAATACGGCGAGCAGCGTGACGAACGCCGACGAACTCCCTGAGATCAAAGAAGTCCTCGACAAGAAGACCAAGATCAAGGGACTGAAGCTGGTCACCACGAAAGGCAAGGAGTTGGGCAAGATCGCCGACTTCGAGTTTGACGAGACCACCGGAGACGTGATGGGATACGAGCTCTCGAGCGGTCTGTTCACCGATACGTTCGACGGCACTCCGTTTCTCCCCACCCCCCAATGGATTGAGATGGGCAAGGATGTCGCTTTCGTGGTGCCGGAGGTGGAGCCTACCATCGTGCCCAGCGGCGGGCTGAGGAACGCGTTCAGGCGGGGGGAGAAGAATGCCTCCCCGACTGTGAGCCGGACCGCTTCGGCCGGTGAGAACGCTGGTGCTGAAGGCCGCGGTCCCGGTCCGGGTACTGGAGACGGTACCTCCAGTTGATCGGGGCTCAGGTTTGGCCCTTTCTGCCGGAGGGTAACAGCACAGGTCGTGGGGTTCCTTCGTCTACCGGGAGAAGAGATGGAGATTCGAGAAGATTCCTTGCTTGGCGTCCCACTCCTCGCGATCAGTGGCGACGTCGATCATTTCACCGCTCACGACCTCGATAGAGCGATTCAGGAGAGCCTCGGGCCGCAGGGCGAGCGCGTGCTGGTTGACCTCACCTCATGCGGCTACATCGACAGCGGCGGTCTAGCGGTCTTCCTGTACCTTGCCACGAGGTTCCCCCCAGGCGGATGGTTGGGGGTCATCGGTGCCAATGGAAGCATCCAGCGGCTGTTCGAGATCGTGGGCCTGATGCAGGAACCAGGATTCCGCTTATTCTCCCGCAGGGAGGACGTGGCGGCCCTCGTCGGCCAACCTGTCTAGGCAGGGCCCTTCCAAGTTTTCCCGCGTCGCACCCGGGGGAGAACCGCTGTAGTCGCTCTTCCGGCAAACGAGGTGGCAGATTATGATCAAGAACACGAACTACAATCTGATGGAGGAGATAGTCGAGATCTCGCAGATGCTCCAGCGATACGACACGTACATCGATGACGCCCGAGCCGACACGGGCGGGTGCACCGAGTGCATGGAGCTCTGGACGCGGTTGAAGCTGCGTCACGAAGAGGACCTCAGCATGCTCCTCGAGCAACTGCATCACCATATCGAGAACGGCATCTTCGATTTCGGCATGGCGGAGTCGACGACGATGAGGCCCGCATGAGATGACTCTTGGGCAGTACGAACAGATCGTATACGAGGCTCTGCAGCGGTTGTCCAACGGCCCCTGGTCGGTGCCCGACCTGGGCAGGGCCGAGTCGGTGATCACTGACGAGATGTGCGGGGGGTACGGACCCGACTGCGACTCCTCCGCGGTGCTCGATTGGCTGCGGGCTCTCAGCGACACCGACAGGGCCGACCTGGTAACACGGGCCAACGAGGAATTGAGCGTCCAAGAGGGGACGGGCACCTAGGCTACTGCCTGTTTCCGTCCCCTCTTGGGTGAACGCCTGGCCCTCCGGCGCCTGCCCGGCAGGTCTACCGTCTTGGCGCCGGCGGCCTCGGTGGGGTCCCGAGCGAGCTTGTCCCCACCGGAGTCTTTGGATCCCCCCCGTGGATGCCCGCCAGGTCGCCGATGACGTTGATCAGCTGCGTATCGCCGGGCACCACCACCTTTGCATTGCGCGCCAGCGCCCTCTCCACAGCCTCCAGCTTCCGTAGGAGTTGGGCATTCCCGATGAAGTACTTGTCGGCGGCTTCGTTCACTAGGGCGATGGCTTGGGCCTCGCCCTCGGCCTCGAGGATGCGGGCCTGCTTGACGCCTTCCGCCTTCTTGATCTCAGCCCGGCGCTGACCGTCGGCCTGGGTCTCGACCGCGGTGGCGAAGTCGATCGCCGCCACCTTCTCGTTCTCGGCCTTCACCACCTTGTTCATGGTGTCCTGGACGTCGGTGGGCGGGTCGATCTCTTTGAGTTCGGTGCGGAGGATCTCTATGCCCCAGTTGGCGGTCTCCTCGAGCAGGGTCTGGCGCAGTTCCGCGTTGATCTTGCCCCTTTCGCTGTTGGCCGATTTCAGGGTGAGGGTGCCGATGATGTTACGCAGCGTGGTGCGGGCCAGGTTGACTATCTGGTACTGGTAGGCGGCCACGTTGTACTGAGACGCCTTGACGTTCGCCTCGTCGGGCTTGACCTTCAGATAGACCTGGGCGTCGACCTGGGCGTTCAGGTTGTCGTTGGTGATGATCATCTGCGGGGTCGCCTCGACCATCATCTCCCGGATGTCCACTTTGTACATCCGCTCGATGATCGGGATGATCAGGTGGAAACCAGGCTCAGCGAAGCGGTTGTACTTCCCCAGCCTCTCGACCAGGCCGCGATGTGTCGGCCGGACGATCCTGATGCCCGCCAGGAAGAGCACGACGACGACCACGATCGCGACGATGATACCGACGATGCCTCCGACTGACATGCCACCCCGCCTTTCGCTCGACCCCTGGGACGCAGTGTTCGGCCCGGCTGTGTGGGCCACGGGGCCGCTCACCACTCTAGGCCGTTGCGAAAGGCCTGTCAAAGCCGAAGCCGACACCAGGCCCAGTGTCAGGAGGCGTCCCCGGTCACACCGGAGAGGTCGATGCCGGTCTCGGATACGTCGAGGACCACCTCGAACACCTCCACCGAGACAGTCTCTGCGCCCTCGATGCGGTCGGCAAGCTCCCGCCGCAGCCCCTCCGCGAACCCCGCGGAGGCCTGGAGCCGACCTGGAGTGTCCCAGTAGGTCAGCCGCTGACGCGGGCGTGCATGCCGGCTCCTTCGGACGAGAGCTGCGGGACTACTGGCATGGAGAGCTTTCCCGGGCAGAAGCCCTTTGAGGCCTGGGCGGGTCACCGCCGAGATTGGGGCCGGGGAGCGGGCGGTCCCTCCCACCTGTCACCGCAGGCCCGGCCGGGGGATAGCCGGCCCGCCCGCGGACAGCCGCGACGCGACTCGGCCATGGTGCCGGACTCTGCCGCGGCCCGCTCTCTCCTTTGCCGCAGTAGCCTGCGCCCGCCGCTACAGTGTCCCCCGGAGCGCCCGTATGGCCTCCGGGAAGTCGGCTTCTCCGAAACAGTAGCGAAGAGTGGAGAACCGCCGGCGCAGGTCGCGCACCTCTTGCCTCGCCTTCCGGTCGTAGAGGATGACCCGCGCCATCATGCCGGCCAACTCCTGGAAATCCTCGGGTCCCATGCCGAAGCGGGTCATCTCTGCCACTCCCAGGCGCAGTGCTCCGGCGGCGGTGAAGCCTTCCTCGTCGGGAGCCGCCTGGTAGTTGCAGATGATGCCGTTCGCCTCCAGGCGCGCGGCCAGCATCGGTCCCCGGCCGTACCCGACCTCGACGATCACCTGGTGCGTCTCGGTATGTCCGAGTGCCGGGTCTCCCGCCACGCTCAATCCCGCGGCCGCGAGGGCGCGGGCGAAGGCCGTGGCGTTCCCCAGCACGGCCGGCTGGTACTCGTCCTTGAACTCGTTCATCTCGTAGGTAGCGACCAGCAGGCCGAGCATCGTGCCGAGGTGGTGGTTGGAGACAGAGCCGGGGAACGTGCGCCGTCGGACGGTCTTCCACAATTCGTACTCCTCGTCTCGGTCCCCGAACCGAGTGGCGATGAGGCCTCGCTGCGTGCCGAAGAAGGTCTTGTGGGTCGAGCCGGTGACGAAGTCGGCGCCCTCGAGGAACGGCTGCTGGAAACGAGGGCCGGCAAGGCCGAGGACGTGGGCCATGTCGTACATGATGACGGCATCGAGGCCGCGCTCGTCCACGAACCGGCGGATATCCGCCAGCGGCTCTTTGTAGAGCACCATGCTCTTGCCGAATATGATGAGTTCCGGTCTGTGCCGCTCGATGAGTTCGAGGGTGCCGGCCACGTCGATCCGGTAGCGGTCACCGGGCAACACCGGGAAGTCGACGACCGCCGGCCTATCGGTACGGGGATCGACGGCCACATAGTCCTTGAGGGCGCCCATGGGCTGGGCGCTCAGGTGTCCGCCCTTGCTGATGTGGTTGTTCATGACCATGCGCAGGCGCTGGGGCTCCGACTTGCGGTTCCACCGGTTGCGATGATCGACGAGGGCCGAAAAGAGTGCCGCGTTGGCCATCTGTCCGCTGACGACCCTGGTCTCCACCGCCGCCGCTCCCAGGAAGCGACGCAGTTCCCGCTCGAGCGCCTGTTCCACCTGGTCGATGAACCCGGTGCCCTGGTAGTAGAAGATGTCGGCTTCAGCGAACGCCTCCACCTCGCGGTGTTCGGCGTACCGGAAGGCCGGATCTGAGATCGACATCAGCCGCACCAATGGCGAGGGCGTCATCTCCGACGGGATGAGGTTGATGCACTCCTCCTGCCTCCACCGGTGATTGTCGACTGTGCGGGCGAGGAGAGCCCCGACCTCGCGTCGGGCATCGAGGGCCGGTAGAGGAGTCTCGGCTTCCGGCGGACGATCTTCCGGCGGACGATAGATGATGGGTCGGGCGTAGGGTGGGGCGTCGCCGCGCAGATGGTAGGGGACCACCACTGCGGGGGTAGGGCGGCCGCGTATGTCTATGGCGATGTCGTCTCCATCGCGTAGGTCGCTGTCGAGCAGAGCCAGGGCGATGGAGCGGAGGGCATAGTCTTCCCCGGGCCGGGACTCGAGCAACTCACCGCTCATGCGCCAGTAGGGGACCATGGTGCCGCTCGTGATCCAGCCGGCGAGACGGCCGTCCGACCGGGCGACGTGGGCGCCGGCACGGGCCACACCGCGTCCGGTCACGGCCACCGGCCGGGTAAGACGGGGCAGAGCAGTGAGGTCCGAGAAATCACCGGCCAAGATGCGGCGGAGCGCCTCTTGCTGGCGGAGCAACGCTTTCCGCCCGACGTAGTCGCCCTTCGCCTGCGAGAAGCTCACCGCGAACTGGGCGAGAGGAGAGGAGAAGAGAGGGATCTCGTTCCCCTCGGGATCGGTGCCCAACTCGTTGCCGTAGAGCGGCAGTCCGGCTTCCAGGCGCAGGGTGTCCCGAGCGCCGAGGCCACAGGGAACGGCTCCTTTTTCGACGAGAAGGTCCCAGACCGTGCGGGCGTCCGCGGGACGTGGGAACAGCTCGAAACAGAGAGGTTCGCCGGTGTAGCCGGTACGGGCCAGGAGCACGGGGAGGCCGGCGATATCGACCCAGGCCAGTTCGTTCCGTCGCGGCTCCGGCAGCCGTCCGGCGGTGACGACCGCAAGGAGGATGTCCCGGGAGAGCGGCCCTTGGAGGGAGAGCATGGCCAAGCCGCTGCCGGTCTGGTCGTCGAGATTCACGCCGTGGCTG
>CAZWAR010000014.1:0-36270 GCA_964631965.1 uncultured Gaiellales bacterium | reverse complement strand
TCTTCTCTGTGCCCACCGCAACGTCGGCTTGTCCAGAACCCACCGCCCCGGCCACGGCCAGGTGAGACTGATTCTCCATGTCGTAGCCACGGATGGAGTGCCGCGGGATCTTCAGAAGACGAAGGTGCTCATCGAGCAGCACGCGGGAACCCGCCCCCTTCTCCCGGTTGATCATGGTGATATCGGATCTCTGGAAGTCTTCCCACCTGGTGATATTCTTCGGATTGCCCTTGGCCACATAAAACCCTTGCATCCGGCGGACGAGGTGAACGACGGAGGCCGGTACTCCCGGGATGAGGCGTTTGACGAAGGGCACGTTGTACTGATCCCCGTCTGCGGTCCATAGGTGAGACGTAGCCACGCTCACCTTGCCCTGGTAGAGCAGGACCAGGCTCTCGTAGCTTCCGATGTAGGCGCGAAGTGCGGGCACTCCGTTCAGGCGCATATAGTTGGAGAGCACGTCCAAGATCAGATCCTGACCGCAGATGATGAAGCCTTTTTGCCGCTCCTCCTCGGCGAGAGCTCCCGCTGTCACCGGGGAGCGCGACGGGAAACCGTCGGTGGCCGCGGATTTGGAGGCGGCGATGTACTTCTCGACGTCATCGCGGGAGAACCGGACCTTACGACCGACCCGAAACGAGGGAATCTCCCCCCGTTTGATCAGCTCATAGACGGTGCCCTTGCTCACATGTAGCAGGGTAGCCACGTCTTGCACGTCCAGGGCTCGTTCACCATCCACGGCTATCTCCATCTTTTTTCGTTACGGTTCATCATGAATCGCTCATCTTCTCGCACTGCCTCTTGAGCTTCCCCCGTTGGCCGGATACATTGTGCACCGAACGGGTTATAAAGTGCAAGTGAAAATCTGTTTCGTACTGTTTCATTATATTTCGTGTGACCGGTTGTGGATCGCTGCGACAACCAATGGAGAAGAGGGAGAAGACCCGGTGAAACTGAGTGCCAGGAACGTGTTCAAGGGACGGGTGGTCAACCTGACCCACGGGGCCGTCAACTCAGAGATCATCCTGGAACTGCCAGGCGGCCTCCGGGTCGTATCCATTATCACTCGCCAGTCAGCCGACAGCCTTGAGATCAAAGAGGGCGCGGATGCCTACGCGGTGATCAAGGCGACCAACGTCATGCTGGCCGTCGACTGACTGGGTCACTCTCGTGTCGCAAGATCAGCGTGCCGAGCCAGCTGCGGAGGCAGCGGTTCCGATCCCTCGGAATCCGTGGCTTACGCCCGGGGTCCGAGGGATCGGCCTTGCCAGCTTCCTGTCCGACCTGGGTCATGAGGTCGTCACTTCGCTTCTGCCAAGGTTCGTCACCTCGATACTTGGTGGCTCGGCAGCCGCACTCGGCGTGATAGAGGGGATAGCCGACGCCATCGCCGGGGTCGCCCGTCTTGCCGGTGGGGCTCTGGCGGACGACCCCGAGCGTCGCCGGGCGGTGGCTCTCGGGGGATACACGAGCACCGCTGTCCTGACTAGTGCAATCGGTTTGGCCCAAGTCGTCTGGCAGGTGGCCTTCCTCCGAGCGGGGGCGTGGGCGGCCCGGGGGCTGCGAGTACCGTCACGCAACGCCCTTCTGGCCGACGCGGTATCTGCGGAAGCCTACGGACGCGCTTACGGCTTCGAGAGGATGGCCGACAACCTGGGCGCTATCGGTGGCCCGCTGCTGGCCTTGGGACTTGTGGCCATTCTTTCGGTCCGCACCGCCATGTATGTGTCTGTAATTCCCGGTCTACTGGCGGCTCTCGCCATCCTCTATGCCATTCGCCGCATCCCACGCATGACTGTGAAGGAGAGGCAGAAAATTTGTCTCCGGGTCCGACCCATCATGCACGGCCGACTGGGAAGACTCATGTGGGCAGCGTCGGCGTTCGAGATGGGGAACGTAGCCGTCACCCTTCTCATCCTTCGTGCCACTCAGCTCCTCGAACCTACCCACGGCCTGAACTCGGCCGCCCAGATCGGGATCCTTCTCTACCTCGGTTACAACGTGTCTGCCACCGTATTCAGCCTGCCATCCGGTCACGCGATAGACAAGGTCGGAGCCATCATTGTCTTCGGGGTCGGCGCCGCAGCATTTCTTGCTGCCTACGTCGTGCTCGCGCTGACCAGCGCCAACATTCTCCTTCTCCTTCTGGGTTTCGTTCTGGCCGGGATAGGCATTGCCTGCGCCGAGACGGCCCAACATGCCGCCGTTGCGTCGGCCGCCCCCCTTGATCTTCGCGGCTCGGCCTTTGGCCTTCTAGCCGCCGTTCAGAGCTTTGGGAATCTCGCCGCCAGCGCAGTCGCGGGGATCATCTGGACGGCCCTATCCCCTGAAGCCGCCTTTGTCTACCTTGCCGTCTGGATGTTTCTCGCCTTGATAGCCCTGTCAACCGGTCGTGTCGGATAGTCCAGACAGCGTCCTAGCGGGACCGGTCCTCTGCTCCAACGTCCTATGCGAGACAGCTTCTTGTGGTCTGGGGCTGATCGCGTGGTCGCGCCCTTCGGCATTTCCACCTTTGGTTGTATTCGCCCGTGAGCCTTTTGCCGGTACGCTGCAACTCCCGGGGCCGGCACATCAGCGGGCCGAGCCCCGGGGCCAGCGACGTGGACGCCAGCAATGAGGAGGAAGGGAATGAACAGCGTGCACCTGATCGGCCGTCTGGCCACCGACGTGGAGGTCAAGGAGGTGAACGGCGGATCCAAGGTCAGCAGCTTCATCCTGGCGGTCGATCGCAACGCGGAAGAGGCGGACTTCTTCCGCATCAAAGCCTGGAACTCGCAGGCTGAGGCGGCCGGTGAGCACCTGGGTAAGGGGCGCAAGATCGCGGTGGAGGGGTCGCTCCGCCAGGACGTCTACGAGAAGGACGGCGAGGAGCGCAAGGCGGTCTCGATTGTGGCCAAACGGCTGGAATACCTCTAGCGGGAGAGACCTGGTGTCATGGCAGCCGACTGGGCCGCGGTACGGTGCGTACGGGCGCACGGGACCAACCCAGGCGGAAACCGCCACCGCCAGGCAGTCACCGTCCGGGCCGGCGGCGTTCGCCCCGCCGCCGGCCACGTTCCGTGAACAGGCAGGGTATCCCGAGCGGGGATGGGAAGTGATGAACGAAACTGATGTCCTGACCTTGATTGACACTCCGGTCCAGTATGAGGAGACTGTGGTCATCGGGGGCGCCCTCAATCAGGACTCGCGGAGGTTGGTGGTGGTGTCACCCTCTGAGGTCGGGGAACAACGGGCGAGAGCGGCAGCGGCGAAGCTGAGCCTGCCCCATCAGGGCTTCATTCTCGAGCGGCCACGTCTGCGGAAGGCGGTCGATCCTGTGCGGGCGGGTGGGGTGGTCCAGGTGGTGGCCGGGCCGGGATGCGGGAAGACCGCCTTTCTCGTTGACCTCTTGCGTTCGGCTGATGGCCGCACTATCTACTTCTCGCTCGACGAAGGCGACCGCGATCCGCTTCGCTTCCTCACGTACCTGGTGGCGGGATTGGCGAACGAAGGGGTGCCGCCCACGCCCAGGATGTCCGCGGGCTGGGCTGGGGAGGACGGCGGTCCGGCGCCGGTCATGGACCTCGTCGCCGATCTGATGGATCTCATCTCGGAGGAGAGCGACCGACCGACCCTTCTTGCGATCGACGACTTCCACCTTGTCGATGATTCGCCTGAGGTGGTGAACGCGGTGGGAGTCCTCGCCCGCGGACTCCCACCGGGCTGGAGGATGGTCGTCGCGTCCCGGCGCCCGCTTTTGTTGGATCTGGAGGCTGTGGCTCTCGGAGGCCGACTCATCGGCCTGGACGCCCGGGACCTCCGCCTGACACCGCGCGAGGTGAGCGCCTGGGCCACCCAGAACTGGGGCCTGGCTCTGGAAACCGCGGAGGTTCGGTCATTGTGGCGCCTGAGCGAGGGGTGGCCGGCGGCGCTCGTGCTGTTGGGTCAGCAACTCCTGGCCCACGGGCGGTCCACCCATGCCGACTTGGCGGGACTGATCGCCCGTGGGCGGGACCTGCGTACCTATCTCGAGCGCCATATCCTGAGCGGCTTGGACCCGCTGAGCACCCAGGTCATGCTGGCCGGCGCCCTGCTGCCTCGTCTGATATTCCCTCGGGACGAGGAGTATCTGCCCGGAAGCGCCGGTGAGTCTGAAGCGGCCTTGGAACAGTTGGTAGCCAGGGGGTTCCTGGTCACGCGTTCGGGGAGACGGAGCTACACCGTGCACCCGCTCGTTCGGGCCTACGCCGAACGCCGGGCCTGGGGGAGCGACGAGGGCGCTATGGCCATCGGCAAGGCGGCCGCCCACCTGGAAAGGATCGGGGAACACCACCGGGCCGCCTCGCTCTACCTGCGGGCCGGCCGCTTCGACGATGCCGCCAGGCCGCTTCGCACCCTGGCCCTTTCGTCGCCGAATGCTCTGGTCGACTTTGCCTACAAGGGCTGGGCGGATCTTCTGCCCGACGACGAATCGGCTGGTGCATGGCTCTTGGTGGCGAAGGCGCGCATGCTTCAGCAACAGGCCACGTACGGACCTGCCGCCGCTCTGCACGATCGAGCCGCACGTCTTCTGGCGGCTGCCGGGGACGAGGAGGGCCTTTTGCCGGTTCTTCTGGGATCCGCATACTGCCTGTACAGCCTCGGCCGTCTGGATGAGAGCCTGGCGGTCATGAAGCGCTCCCGCCCGCTTGCCCGGTCTCCGCGCGATAAGGTAGAAGTGCTTCTCGCAGAGGGGAACATCCTTCTAGGAATGTGCCGGTGGGACGAGGCGGTGGAGGACTGGGAGAAGGCGCTCGTACTGACCCCACCCGCCTTCAGGGAGACGTTCGTGCGCCGGATCCATCTCCTGCGTTGCCGGCTCTTCTTCATCCTCGGCCACTATCTCTTAGCGAGGCAGTACGCAGAGAAGGGCGCCGGCCGAGGCGGGGGCCGATCGGTGCTCGATGCTCTAGCTCTGAACGCGGTGGCGTCGACGACCGGAATCCTGGGCGACTACCCGACCTCGGCCCGCGCGGCCGATGAGTGTCTGGTTCTGGCTCGTTCCCGGGGGTACGCCCTGGTGGAACCTCCGACGCTTCTCAACCTGGCGAGGGTGGCCCAGGCGAAGTGGGACTATCAGACGGCGGTACGGTTGATCAGGGAGACGCAGGCCCTCGCGGACTCGGCCGGTGACAGGGAAGGAAGCTTCCACGCCGAGGACATGTTTGGGGATCTTTGCCGGCGCAACCGCAACCCGGTGCGGGCATTGGAGCATCATCGCAGGGCCTTGGCGATAGTCGATGAGCACCGCCTGGCCGCGTCGGAGCGGGTCGTTGCCTTGACCGGCATCGGGATGGACCTGGTCGTCCAAAGAAAGACGGGTGAAGGCCAGACGGCGCTCGAGGATACCGTCCGTCTGTCCCGCCGCTGGAGTCTGAAAGGCTCCCTCGCCCCGGCTCTCTTCTACCTGGGATGGGTCCACGCCATTGCGGGGCGGGAGCAGGACGCGGCCCGTTGCCTCACCGAGTGCATGCATATCGCTGAAGAGCATGGGCACGTGCACTTCTTCAGCCAAGAAGCAAAGGTAGCCGCTCCGATTCTCGCGCTGTGCGACAGGTTGGGTGCCGGCGCCTTCATCCGGAAGGAGATAGTCCCACTGTTGCCGGTACGCCTCGCCCGGTACTTCGAGGAGCTGGCGAAAGGGAAGACCTACCCCACCGACGTGCCCCTCGGGGAACCGCCTGGGCGGCGTTTGAGTGCGTTGCCGACGGTGATCGCCGGCCCGATCGACATAGCTGTGCTGGAAGGCATCGAGGCCCTCACGGACCGGGAACGGGAGGTGCTCAAGATGATCGCGCTGGGGATGTCCAACAAGCAGATCGGGTCGCACCTGTTCATCTCCGAGAAGACGGTGAAGACCCATACGTACCACGTGTTCCGGAAGCTGGGTGTGGCGAGTAGGCTGCAGGCCACGCTGGCCTTCCAGAGTTATCAGCGGGCCCGCCGGGCAGGTGGGGCGGGCAGATGGAAGTAGGGCGGCTGCGATCTCCGGGGGAAACGGCCGGTGCGCGCAGGGGCTGCGCCGCGACGGCACCGACGCCCCACTCCGGCCACCGTCACTCGAGGATCACCGGTATCTCCACCCCGTTGGTCCGCGAGCCATCCTTCGGCGAGCTCTCGAAGACGGTCAGGGAGCCGGATCCGGCATGGCCTGTGGGCTAGTCGAGCGTCACATCGAAGGTACGCGGGTGCCCGTCCCGGATGTCGCCTCCACTCGCTCGTCGGTAATGATGAGGCCGTCATTGTCGAGGATGTTGATGCGGAAGATCGCCTCGAACACGTTGGCCGTCCCGGTGACCCGCACGGGGCTTCGGACGGTGGCCACACCGTTCTCGATGTCGAGGCCGAGGAACGCTGTCCCCTCGGGATGGCGCTAGTCATGCCTGCGACGGCCTCCTTGCTGGTCGGCCCCTCAACAAGGGACCTCATGGCTGCCGCTCCCACGCCTTGTGTCTTGGGGATGACCCTCGTCGCGGCTGCGATCTTCTGATCGCGGGAGAAATAGACGTCCACGGTCATCGTCTGCTCGACGGTAGTGGTCGCCGTGGTTACTTCGGTTGTGGATTCCCCCGATGAGCCGGTGCTCGAGCCTGGAGCCGACGTGCTCTGCGCGCCACCGTCAGGCTCTGCCCCTTCGGTGGTGGTTGCTCCAGCGGCCGCACACGGTGATACCGTCGAGGCCAGGCAGCATCACGTCGAGCAGTACCAGATCTGGCTTCAGCGTGGCGAAAGCGAGCAAGGGGGCAGGTCCGTCTTCGGCCGCTACGGCGCGGAAGCCTTGTCCCTCCAGCCCGATGCTGACGACCTCCCGGAGAGAAGGATCGTCCTCGATGACAAGCAGGGTCTCTTCCACATCCGGATTATCCCCTTGCCGGGCTCCCGGGTGCAGATACTCACGGGTCGAGTCCCCACCCCAATCCGCGAGGGAACCCATGTACGCCGAAAGCGTACGAAGTCAAGCAAATCGGCTGTGCTTTTTCCAGCAAATAGCGCCCTTTTTCCCCTTTGACACACAGTATATAGGGTGTTAGCATCCAATAGACACCAGATGTTGTGCAGATTCTGGGCCGTTGGGGTAGACGGACAGTATCGGCCGGGTACGCTGTAGGTGTTGCTCGTGCCGATGTCCGCCGATGAAGGAAGCCATCAGAAAGCGGGAATGCGGGGTGAACTGTCCTTTTTGTGGGCACCCGGACAGTCGGGTGGTCGACTCGCGGGAGACGGAGAGCAAGGAAGCTATCCGTCGCAGGCGCGAATGCTTCGCGTGCGGTCAGCGTTTCACCACCTACGAGATGGTGGAGCAGATCCCGATTACCGTGGTCAAGAGCACCGGGGCCACCGAGTTGTTCGACCCGGAGAAGCTGCTGCGGGGGCTCACGCGTGCGTGCGTCAAGCGGAACGTGGCCATAGACCGCCTGCAGGCCGTGGTGGCCGATATCGAGCGGCAACTACGCGAGGAGTCGGCGTACAAGGTCCCGTCTGAGCGTCTGGGTAAGATGGCATTGGAGCGGCTTCAGTCCATCGACTTGGTGGCCTACATCCGGTTCGCCTCAGTGTATCGACAGTTCGACAGTATGGAAGGGTTCAAACAGGAATTGGAGCAACTGGCGAAAGAGGGGATCAGATGACCGTCGCGGAGCTTGGACACCTCGCAGCGGAGTTGGAGCGGAGGCTGTCGCCGAGCGCCAAGAAGGTGCTCGAGAAGCGCTATCTGAGGCGCACCCCCGAGGGCGTGCCGCTCGAAGCGCCTGCCGACATGTTCGCTCGTGTGGCCGAGAACATCGCCCAGGCCGATCTTCTCTATCACCCCGACGCTCCGCTCGAGCCTGTCGTCGAGGAGTTCTTCGGGGTCATGGCCGGACTCGAGTTCCTTCCCAATACCCCCACTCTCATGAATGCGGGGCGCGAACTGCAGCAACTGTCGGCCTGCTTCGTACTGCCGGTGGAAGACAGCATGGAGTCCATCTTCGGGGCCATCCGCGACGCGGCTCTGGTGCATCAGTCCGGGGGCGGCACCGGCTTCAGCTTCAGCCGTCTGCGCCCCAAGAACGATCTCGTGCGCTCCACCATGGGGGTGGCCAGCGGTCCGGTCTCCTTCATGCGCGTGTTCGACATGGCCACCGAGACCATCAAGCAGGGCGGCACCCGGCGCGGCGCCAACATGGGCATTCTCCGGGTGGACCATCCGGACATCCTGTCGTTCATCCGAGCCAAGGAAGACGAGCATATCCTCAACAACTTCAACATCTCCGTGGGGGTCACCGAGGAGTTCATGGGAGCGGTGCTCGGCGGCGGCGAGTACGCGCTGCGCAATCCGCGTGACCACGAGGAAGTTGGTCGGCTGAACGCCCGCGAAGTGTTCGACCTCATCGTCGATCTTGCCTGGAAGAACGGCGAGCCGGGTATCGTGTTCCTTGACCGGCTCAACCGGGACAATCCTACGCCCACAGTCGGAGAGATCGAGTCCACCAACCCGTGCGGCGAGCAGCCGCTTCTGCCGTACGAGAGCTGCAACCTCGGCTCGATCAACCTCGCTCTCATGTTGAAAGACGGCGCCATCGACTGGGACCGGCTGCGACGGGTCACCCGCACCGCCATTCACTTCCTCGACAACGTCATCGACATGAACCGCTACCCGCTTCCCGAGATCGGGGCGATGACCAAGAGCAACCGCAAGGTGGGGCTCGGGGTCATGGGCTGGGCGGACATGCTGGTGCAGTTGGGCGTCGGCTACAACAGCGACGCCGCCATAAAGCTGGGTCACGACCTCATGGGCTTCATCCACGAGGAAGCCATCAAGATGAGCGAGCAACTCGCGGCCGACCGGGGTGTGTTCCCCAACTGGGGGGAGAGCACGTGGGCGGCCAAGGGTAAGCGGGTGCGCAACGCCACCCTTACCACCATCGCACCCACCGGCACCATCTCGATCATCGCCGGCGTATCGAGCGGCATCGAGCCCATCTTCGCTTTGGCCTTCGTGCGCAACGTCATGGACAACACCGAATTGCCCGAAGCCCATCCGGCGCTGGAGGCCGTGCTCAAACAGCGCGGACTCTATTCCGAGGACCTCATGAAGAGCTTCGCAGCGGTGGGCGGACTCCACGACATGGACGTACCCGACGATCTCAAAGAGATATACGTCACAGCTCACGACGTGTCGCCTGAGTGGCACATCCGGATGCAGGCGGCCTTCCAGGATCACGTCGACAACGCGGTATCAAAAACGGTGAACTTCGCCAACTCGGCCAAGCCCGAGGATGTGGAACACGTCTATCTCTTGGCCTACGAGCTGGGGGTCAAAGGCGTCACCATCTATCGTGACGGCTCTCGGCAGGAGCAGGTGCTCAATATCGGCGAGGTCAACCGCAAGGCGGACAACGGCCAGGTGCAGATGCAGCTGGGCGCCGAGGGCCAGCCTCTCATGCCGGTGCGGGCCAGCCGCTCGCCGGTGCTACGCGGCGAGACCCGGGAAAAGGTCACCGGCTGCGGCAGCCTCTACGTCACCGTCAATGAGGACGACTACGGGCCGCGCGAGGTGTTCGCCAACATGGGCAAGGCGGGCGGCTGCGCCTCGGCCTCCACGGAAGCCATCGGCCGGCTCATCAGCCTTGCGTTCCGCTACGGCGTGCCGCCCGATAAGATCGTCAAGCAGCTCAAGGGGATACGCTGCCATGTGCCGCTCGGATTCGGGCCCAACCAGATCCTCTCCTGCCCGGACGCCATCGGCAAGGCTCTCGCCGACAAGTACCATCTCTCGAACGGCAACGGCACTCACCCGGTGGGCCAACTCGAGATGCCGATCGCTTTCGCGCAAGGCGCCTGCCCGGAGTGTGGAGGCGCCATAGAACATGAAGGCGGGTGCATGGTCTGCCGGTCGTGCGGGTATTCCAAGTGCTCGTAGGACGCTGACGGCTCAGATGCGGGCGGTTCCGGGCCGTAGTCCGGCAGAATAGGTTGCGGCTGGCCGCGGACAGGAGGTCGGCGTGGCCATCTTCATGGACATCGAGTTGGTCTCCATCCAGGAGGCGGAGCCGCCTGACGCGTTCTCCGTGGCCTTCGACGTCATCTATGCCGGAGAAACCTGGTGCCGCTCGATAGTCGACATCGACACCACGAGTGCCGCACTCCATGGACGGGACGAGCTGGCAGTCGTGCGGGCGGCCCGAGAGACTCTGCTCGATCTGCTGGTCGCGGAGCCGGCGCCGGTGTCGTTCCATGTCAGGCTGGGGCCCGGAGGACCGGCTGTCCTCGCAAAAGCGCGACCCAGTTGAGGTGGGCTTCGCCGGGAGCTCTCCGAGAAGAGGTGATCGGGGACCGGGCTCCGTCACTGGGCAGGTGCTGCGCCTACCGGGCGCATGGACTCTGCAATCTCGAGCAACTGCTTCTCGCTGAGCGCGTACATCAAAGTGTTGGAAACCCAGTAGAGGACTTGGTCCCTCTTCCACCACACATGGGAGGCCTTGCCCAGAGTTCCGACGACCGTGTAGGTGACTCCGTGGCTGTCGGCCGTCATACCCTCACCGGCGAGCGGCGCATCCAACCAGGTGGTTGCCGACACACCCAGATACTCGTCACTCTCTTGGTAGCGGTAGAGCATGCGGACGCCGGGCTTCGTCTCCCCTCCGGTCTTGATGCCGTACGTCCCGCCGCTCTCGGGCACCTTGCCTGCGTACGAGAATCCAGGCGGCAGGTAGGTGGGCGCCTCGAGTGGGAAGGGGATGTCGTCCTGGGCCTCCTGCCATTCGGCCGCATCGAGGATCGGCTGTTCCGCCCCGGTCGCGCCAGGATCTCCGGCCAAACGGATCGGAACTGATTCAGCTGGTTGCCGGGCCTGCGCCAGCCGGAAGATGCCGTCCGCGGCGGCGAGAAGGGGGGTTCTGCCCGTGGTGATGACATGGCCGCTCTCTCCAATCGCCCCCGACTCTTCTGCGGGTGGACTGAGGAAATCGGCGACCGCTGCGGCAAGGGTGGCCTGGTCGACCACCACCACAGCCTTACCGTCGATCATCCTGCCGGGACCACGGATGATGATCTGCTTCATGCGCCTGCCGTCCAGCTTGGTCAACCAGTAGGCGAGTCTGAGCATCTCGTCCGCGGACAGATTGGTGGCTGATGTGGCCATGAGGGCGTTCACCATCCCGGGCAGCTTGAGCTTCTTGTCCCAGGCCCGGGCCTGGTCCCGCAAGCCGGCCAGCAGCCGTTGTTGCCGCGCCATCCGTCCGAAATCGGCGTTCTCGTCGTAGCGGTAGCGCGAGTAGAGGAACGCGGTGTCTCCGTCGAGAAGCTGATAGCCGGGAGAAAGGTCGGAGGGCCAATCCGTGCCGGTGTACCAGCGGTCGACATCGATATAGACGCCTCCAAGCCGATCGATAAGATCTGGGAAGTTCTCGAACCCCATCCCGATGTAAGTGGTCACGTCGATTCCCAGAGCGGACTTGAGGGTCTCGATGGTCTTGGCCGGGCCGCCCCGGTAGTAGGCCGCGTTGATGCGGTCGTCGCCGTAGCCGGGGATGTGCACCCAGAGGTCTCGGGTTATGGACAGGATCGAGAGGCAGTCCCGGCTCGTGTCAATGTGCAGCAGGATGATGACATCCGAGCTTCCAGGAGGCTCGACCTCACCAGGACGCGCGTCGGTGCCGAGCACCAGCATGTTCATCACCACGCCGGGTGTCTGGGCGGGCGTGGTGGTACTCGTGTCTCCTGTGGGCTGTGGCTCTGTGACGAGCGTCGTTGGAGGGGGCGTTTCCAGGGCACCTCGAGTCTCAGCGTCGATCCTGTCGTTCGCGGCGCTGACGCTGGCTGAGAATGACAAGTAGAACCAGGCCGCGGTACCCACCGCGGCGAGCAGTACCACGCTGAGGACCACGAGGGTTACCCCCAGCCGGAATTGCCAACGGCCGCGCCCTCGCCGGATGCGCCGGGGAACGGGCTCCCGTTCCCGGTTCATCTTCTCAATAGTGCGTGCGCCGGCGTCGCCCCTGTCCCCCATGCCCGCCTCTCGCGATGTGGAGTCCTCAAGCAAGATTATGCTCTCCCCTGCGGGAATCGTTCAGGGGCGGAAGCCGGCGCCCTTCCCTGCGTGCGAGCGGCAGACGGCTCGGCAGATCATCGCAGAATACGTGGGCAATGGGACCAGGCTGGCGAGCGCCGAGGAAGACGTCGTGGCTGGGTCGAGTGCGGGCGGCGCTGCGCGCTTTCGACGCCGAGGCGCTGATACGTCTGGAGGTGGTTCGGCGCGAGCGCGGGACCGCTAAGCCTTGGCCGCCCGTTTCTCTCGGTAGTCCTTGATGGCCGCCTGGAGACCGTCGGCCGCCAGGTTGGAACAGTGCATCTTGGCCGGTGGCAGCCCGCCCAGCGCTTCGGCCACGGTCTTGTTGGTGATCTCGATGGCCTCCTCCAGCTTCTTGCCCTTGGCCATCTCCGTGACCATGCTGGAGGTGGCCACCGCCGCACCACAACCGAGGGTCTGGAACTTGATGTCTTCGAGGGTCTCGTCCTTGACCTTGATGGTGATGCGCATCATGTCCCCGCATTGGGGGTTGCCGACCTCTCCCACCCCGTCGGCGTCTTCGATCACGCCCATGTTCCGTGGGTTGCGGAAGTGCTCCATCACGAGTTCCGAATACATCTCAGCAGTCCTTTCAGCTGTCTTTCTTCTGACAGCAGTTCGCGCACCAGATGGGGGACATCTCTCGAAGCCGGGCGACGATCGGGGGAAATACCTTGACGAAGTGGTCGACGTCCGCCGCTGTGGTGCTGCGTCCTAGAGTGACGCGAAGCGAGCCGTGCGCGAGTTCCTGAGGAATGCCGAGGGCCAGAAGTACGTGGCTGGGCTCCAGGGACCCCGTTGTGCAGGCCGATCCGGACGACACACAAATGCCCTCCATGTCGAGCATGAGGATCATCGACTCGCCCTCGATGCCGTCGAGGCGCACGTTGAGGTTGTTTGCCAGCCGGTGTTCCATCGTGCCGTTGATGTAGATGGCATCGATGTTCTCGCTGAGGCCTCTCCAAAGACGTTCACGTAGCTCAGCCTCACGGGTCGCGTCCTCCGCCATGCGTTCCCGGCACAGTTCCAGGGCCTTGGCCATCCCCACGATGCCCGGCACGTTCAGAGTCCCGGCCCGCCTATTGCGCTCTTGGCCGCCACCGTGCAGGTAGGGAGTGACCCGGGAACGTTTGCGTATGTACATCAAGCCCACGCCCTTCGGGCCGTAGAACTTATGGGCGCTCATAGAGAGCATGTCCACGTTCAGGTCGGCGACGTTGAGCGGCATCTTGCCGGCTGTCTGCACTGCATCGGTGTGGAAGAGGACCCCCGCCTCTCTTGTGATCTTGCCGATCTCTGCGATGGGCTGGATGGTGCCCACCTCGTTGTTGCCCTGCATGATGGACACCAGCACGGTGTCCGGACGGATGGCCTTGCGTACGCCATCGGGGTCCACCAGGCCGCCACCGTCCACCGGGACCTTTGTGACTTCCCAACCCCGTTTCTCGAGATACTCCATGGTCTCGAGCACCGCGTGGTGTTCGATCGCCGAGGTTATGAGGTGCTTACCCTTTTTCTGCTGGGCGTCGGCGGTGCCGAGGATGGCCCAGTTGTCGGACTCGGTACCACCGCTGGTGAAGTAGATGTCGTCACCTTCTGCCCCGATGATGCCCGCGATAGAATCCCGGGCTTGCCGCACCGCATCGGCTGCACTCAAACCGAGGCTGTAGACGGTGGCGGTGTTGCCGAAGTCTTCGGTGAAGTAGGGCAGCATGGCCTTGACGACTTCCGGATCGGTGGGAGTCGTTGATGCATGGTCTAGATAGATCGTCTTGTCCATGTTCCCTTTCAGGCACCTCCCTCAGCTTCCCCGGGGTCTTTTCGTGCCATACGTATCGCCCAGTCGGGGCACATGTCCTTGCACAACCCGCAGGACGTGCACAGCTCCGGCCGGGCCAGATAGGGCGACCCATCCTCCCGCTGAGCAATGGCGCCGAACGGACAGAAGTGGGCGCAGATGCCGCAGCGCTTGCACCTCGCCCTGTCGAAGACCGGTTTTGTGTTTGCAGTCTCTTGTGCCCGTTTTGATGAATCGGTGGTAGTAGGCATGGGTCAATTGTATATCAGAGGAAGCATTGGTGAGCGGTCTGGTGACGTTTTGTATGCCCCGGTTCAGGGAGCCTTGTGAAGCACCGGCGCGGGGGTTGGAACCGGCGCCCCTCTTCGCGTCCGCCTGCCCGGCCCCGGTCGCTTCGAGGGCGGCACGCCGTACCACACGAGAATGCTCCTCAGCAGTCCGTGTCTCTTCTTGAGTGCGGCCTCCACCTCGTGCCGGAACTCTTCCGCATGGTGCACGTCGTCGGTCCGTGCGTGACGCCCGCCGAACAGGACTGCTCCCGCCCTCGAAACCAGGAGTGGGTCGCAGGCGAGCCCCAGATGTTCCTCTATGAAGGCCAGCACGTCCTCGAACGTGCTGCTACTCGTTGCGGCCACTCCGTATGCCGCCAGAGAACCACGGAGCAGCCTGAGGGAAGCGGCGAAGCGCTGGGTGAGACTCCCTCGCCGAAGGCCTCGCTCCTGCCACAGCCGTCTGGCAAAGGGCCAAGCCGCGACCACCACCACCAGGCCGATCACCCATGGAAGCCAGGGGACGCTGGCGATCCAACTCGGGCCGTCCGAGTCCTGGTTCAGGTCGGCAGCGCCGCCGGAGCGGCCCGGGGCCGATCTGGGGATGGTGTCGTCGGTCAAAGGAGCCACGGGAGAGGACCCCGAGGCGAAGGGGTTTCTGAAGCCCGGGCTGGTGGACGATGCCCCTGCGTAGGGCACGTTCCGCCCTGGAGTGGGATCGAACGTCATCCAGCCCATGCTGGGGAAGTAGGCCTCCACCCAGGCATGGGCGTTGTTGGTGGCCACGGAGTAGACCCCCGGGGCCACCTTCTCGCCGTTCGTGAAGCCTACGGCCACCCGCGCCGGTACTCCGTTGAAGCGGAGAAGGAGCGCCATGGCTCCCGCGAAGTGCTGGCAGTAACCTGTCCGAGTGTCGAAGAGGAAGGCCGCGTAGGGTGAGGAGTAGTCGCTTCGCGGAGGTTCAAGGTCGTATTCATAGTAGGTCCGCAGGTAGTGCTCCAGCCGCAGCGCGATGTCGTAGGGGTCGGTAGCCTGGCCGATGATGGAGGCGTTGAGAGCGTAAAGACCGCTCCACTGGCCCGAGGACACGGTCGCACGCCAGAGGGCGTCCCCGCCCTCGTTTGCGCTTGAGCCACCGGTGAGTTGAGAGAGCCGCGGGAACGGTAGGTCCAGGTATCGGGCCACGGCGTCCGGGTAGTCGCGCCCCAGACCGACGAGAGATTCGGGGGTCACGTCAGGGATCATCGCTTCGAGGGAGTAGTCAAGCGATGGTCCCATAGCGGTGACCACATGCAGGGAACGCATGTCGTTCATGCGGATGATGGCGCTTTGGCCCAGAGTCAACGAGAGCGGATCGCCGCCGGTGAAGAAGTAGTTGGTGTACACGGAGCGGATGCGGAACCGCTCTGTAACGGCGGTACCGGAGGGGGCGGTGTCGGCGGGAGGCACGGTGAAGACGAAGTCGCCGGCCTCCTGCGTACGCTCGAGGGTCTGTAGAAAGCTCTGGGAGGATACCCAGGCCTCTCCGGTGAACTCATCCAGGGCGTTCGCCCGCCAGTACGTGGGTTTCGATGACTCCACCCGCATGATCACCGTATTGGTTGCGGGATTCAGCAATTGCGGGTAGTTCTGAAGCCAATTGAAGGAGAAGACGGAGCTCCCCTGGTTGAACGGGTTCCAGGTCCGCCAGTCCTGCCAGGGAGTGGCTGCTGCCGAGGGAACGGCGCCCAGCAGCACCACGGCCAGCGCGGCTCCCGCCCCGCCCATGAGCACCCCGGAAACGGCATCGCGCGGACGCCAGGTCCGCCGCTCCAGGCTTCGCGATAGCACCAGCACGCAGGCGGCCATGATGAGGAAGACAAGGGCCAGCACCAGCACCCGGGGTATCGTGTCCACCGTGAAGCTGAAGCCGAGAAGGAGCAGCGACAGCGCCACGGCGGGGATGGGCTGGCGCAGGCTGAGGGCGGAGAACGAGCCCAAGCCGGCCAAGCAGTAGACCGCGGTGGCGAGGACCAGACGAAGTTCCGGTGCCCCGTCGAGGCCGAGTGGGAAGTATTTCCCGGCATACTGCTCGGCGCCGGTGGCGAAGGCGTCGATGTAGAAGTGGTAGAGCCCACTCGTGCCCTGGACTGTGGCATCGGGAGGGAGCACCGTACGGAAGAGCACGTAGGCCCCGACCGGAAGAAGGATCAGGGAGACACCCCAAGCCTTGCGGTGCACCAGGCCCGCCGCCCCCAGGACGCCCCCGGCGATGACCGCCCGCAGGAGATCCGCCGACATAGAGGGTTGTACCGCTCGGTTGAGGGCCAGGGCCGCCGCCGCGACCATGCCGAGGAAGGCGGCGAGATAGAGGAAGCGGGGCACGACCTTCATGCGGCCCTCTCACCAGCCGGCGGCCGCGCGGTCGCGGCGGCCGGGCTGCCAGACGGACAAGGTGCGGACCAGATCGTCGCCCCAGGAAAGGGTGAGGCAGCGGATTCCGGCCGTGGAGAGTTGCAGAAGCAGGGATCGGGTCCCCACCGGCAGTTGGGCGGTGGAACGGCGCGGGTCTGAGGCGGGGGCGCCGCCGGCTTCGCCTGCGGCGCCTCTCCGGCCGCGCCTGCGCGGCCCCTCCGGTTCCCGGCCGCCCTCGCTGGGCGGCAGGAACGGCAGCAGCCTATCCCTTCCGGTGAACGAGAACCCCGGTACGTAGACGAAATTGAGGTTGACCCCGTCCTCACGAAGGCCGACCAGGGCGCGGGCCATCTGCTGGTCGAGGGTCATCCCCACGAGGGTCAGGGACTGGGAGCGGAGCGGAGCCATCCGATCGCTGAGGAGCCCCCGCAACCCCAGGGCCAGAGAGCCCATGGCGTTCGGCCGAGCCTCGGCCAGGGTCTCCAGCAGCGTCCGCCTGCCTCCGCCGTCTGGAGTCAACCGTACCTGCCGCCGTTCGCTCTCGTGGGTGATGAGGGTGACCCCCCGACCCATCCTCAATGCGTAGTCGGCGATGCTGCCCGCTGCCCGCACCGCCAACTCGTAGTTGGTGTCGGGTGGGGTGCCGACCACCTGGGCGGCGGTGCCGTCGAGAAGCACGGCTATGTCCGACCCCGCAGGTTCCTCCATTTCCCGGATCATGAGGGTTCCGGTCTTGGCCGTGCTCTTCCAGTCGATGTGACTGAGCGGCTCGCCCGGCTGATGAGGCCGGACGCCCCGGAACTCGGAGGCTCCCGGTGTCGCCATCCGCTTCTGTCCCGTCCAGTCTTGCCTCAGCCCCAATTCGGGGTGAAAAACGCATGACCTTAGATGGGCTATCCGGGGGTAGACGATGACCGTCATCGTATCCCCCACCCGGTGCCCGGCGGCGGCGATCCCCAGGGGATCTTCGGCTACCGCCTCCATCACCGGCAAGATGTGGATGCCGCGCGCCACCTTGCCCATACGGTCACGCAGGATCCGCTGTCCCCGCGGGGCCAGGCTCCCGACTTCGGCCTCGAGATCGCTGTCGCTCAATCCTTCGGTGCCTGTGTGCAGTGTCAACTGCGGTCCTGGAAGAAGGGAGGCGTTCCTGACTGTGACCACGTACTCGGGCTCGTCCCCGGCCACCGGCCGCTCCGGCACCAGGGAGCGGGTCGTGCGGACGCGCCGGCCGGTGAGAATCACCGACAACCACGAGATCACCAGAAGGGCCGCGAACGCGAACGCGATCAGGTAGAGTTCCCAGGTGCCAATCACCCGGCCCGTCAGGTAGGTCCCGACGGCAAGGCCGAGGATCGCGTATCCGCGGCCGGTGGGGCGAGGCATCCTCTAACCCCCGGTCTGTGGAACCGCCACCGTCTCGAGCAGCCTCGCTACGACGGTCTCGGCGGTCACCCCTCGAACCTTCGCGTCCGGGGAGAGCATCAGCCTGTGGGCCAGTACCCGCACGCCCAAGTCCTTGATGTCCTTGGGTACGACGAAATCCCGGCCGCGGAGCAGGGCGAGCGCTTTCGCAGCCCGGGTCAGCGCTATGCCCGCGCGCGGACTCGCTCCCAGATATATGTCCCGCTGTTGCCTTGTCGCGGTCATCAGGTCGACGACGTAGCCGCGAAGGGCCGGCGCCACCCGAACCCGGGTGACCGCCTGGGTCATGGCCAGTACTTCGGAGCCGTGCAGGACCGGGCGGAGCTCGGCGAGCGGATTGTGAGAGGTCTGCTCATGGATGATGTTCTCCTCCGCTTCAGCAGCCGGATAGCCCAGGCTGAGCCGCATCATGAAGCGGTCGAGCTGAGCTTCGGGAAGCGGGTAGGTGCCCTCATATTCGATGGGGTTCTGGGTGGCGATAACCATGAACGGGGAGTCGATGCGATGGGTGACGCTGTCGATGGTGGCCTGCTGCTCTTCCATGCATTCGAGCAGGCTTGATTGGGTCTTGGGTGACGCCCGGTTTATCTCGTCGGCTAGGACGATGTTCGCGAAGATTGGACCCGGACGGAAGTCGAACTCACCACTCTTCTGGTTGAACACGGTCACGCCCGTGACATCGCCGGGCAGCAGGTCCGGGGTGAACTGCACCCGGGCGAAATTGCAGTCGATTGACTTGGCCAGTGATTTAGCGAGGAGGGTCTTACCCACGCCCGGGAAATCTTCGACTATGACGTGGCCTCCGGCGAGCAGAGCCACGACACAGGCCCTGATGACCTCTTCTTTGCCTAGGATCACCGAGCCGATGGCCGCCGCTATCTGCGCGGCCCGCTCGGCCACCTCGATCATCTCCTCATCCTGGAGAACCGGCGGGGCAACCGAGCCGGTTTCGCCGGCGGACCGGGCAGCACGGGCCTTCGCAGAGGCGGGCGGCGGCTCCGCCGGCCGACCTCGCGGCCGTTCCGATGCCTGACCCGGACCGCCCCCAGCGGGTTCTCCGGTTCTATCAATCGACTCGTTCGTCTGCCCGGCGGGCTCCGTCATCCGACCGAGCGCATATACAGCCGTAGGGTACGCATCGTCTGCGGAGCGCTGGAGGTAGTGGCCGTCGTCGTGGGGGCCGGAGTCCTGCCTCGAGGAGTGATCGGCAGCATCGGCCACCGCGAACGGATCGTCCCGGTACTCGTCCTTCTCGGTACCGGCAGGTTTGGCGCGGCCGAAAAACCAATCGGGCATGACTTCCTCCCATCGTGGTGAGCCGAATTGTACCCCTCCACCGGAGGAGCGACACGGTGAGATTCCAGGAGAATCGACTTCCGGGCCCATAGAAAAGCACCTGGAATACGGAATGCGTCGGGTGGCGGGGAATGAGACACGCTATGGGGAGTGTACGGCTGCAATCTGTTGCTCCTGTCCAGCGGCTGACGCACATCGGTCGTGACTCTGCGACGATCCAGGTGAAAGTGGCTCCGTCCTGGACCGTCTCTATGCCTGACGGGCGGGCCGCGGTCCTCGGTTTCCTGGAGTGGTCCACGGCGCCGTCACCACGTGCGGATCTCCTCCATCACCTGCCATCGAGGTGATCTGTGCCCACGCCCGGCTGGGAATGTGCCAGTGTTGTCGGCACTCCTGGGCTCGGACGGCCGCCCTCGAAATGGCCGCCTCCATGAAGTCCTGGTAGACTACCTTTTCGAAAGGCGATGACGGGAACGAGTAGGCACTGCTCTTCCCGGAAGCCGGTACACGGCCGGTTTCCGAGCGAGCCGGGGATGGTGCGAGCCCGGTGGGAACCAGCGACTGAATATCATCCCCGAGCCTCCAGCCGAACGGCTGAGTCGCCGGGCGCGAAGCGCTTCGGCGGGGCATGCGCCGGACCGGGCGCCGCAGATCACGGCGCCTCGAGCCTGGGCCGCGGCCGGCCAAGTAGACCTGGACGGGTCCTTCCCGTGATAGAAGGGGGGCGTAGAGCGCTGGGGTGTCCTTGCAGCGAGCGGGATGCCAGGCCCGAGCCGTAGTCGCGTTGGCGGGCTGCGGTGCCGACCGAGGTGCGAGCGTCCACTGAGAGGGCCGCGTCGGGAGGCGCGCCGCGGGAGCGGCGGGCAGTCCCGGTCACCAGCGCAGCCGGAGCCAAGCGCCGGCAGTGTGCGGCCAAGTAGGGTGGTACCGCGGGTGTACGTCCCGTCCCTACGCGCTCCGGTCGTGCGGCGTCGGCCGCAGGACAGGCAGGCGCTCCGGCGAATCTCGCCGGTGTGCAAGAAGCGCGGGGCGGGGCGTATTTGTTTTTCTGTACGAGTCGTCAGGGCAAAGTTCGCCGACAGGCGGCTGCGGGCACCAGCGGGGTGCGGCGGCGCGCGCTTGCGGCGCCGCCGGCTAGGAGGATCGATGGCAGGCCGATATCGTTCGGTAGACACGGGTCAGAGCTTTCCGGCCCTCGAGGAGCGGATCCTCGAGTGGTGGAAAGAGAACAGCATTTTTGAGAAGAGCCTCGAACTGCGCGCCGGCAACCCGGAGTGGGTATTCTACGAAGGCCCGCCCACGGCCAACGGCACGCCCGGTGTCCACCACGTACTGGCGCGCATCTTCAAGGACATCTACCCGCGCTACAGGACCATGAAGGGTTTCTACGTGGGTCGCAAGGCAGGCTGGGACTGCCACGGCTTGCCGGTCGAACTGGAGATCGAGAAGCGCCTCGGTATCGACCACAAAGAGCAGATCGAGGCCTATGGCGTGGCCGCGTTCAACAAGCTCTGCAAGGAGTCAGTGGTTGCCTACGTGGACGACTGGAATCGCATGACCGAGCGCATCGGCATGTGGCTCGACCTGAGCGATCCCTATGTGACCATGACCGACCCCTACATCGAGTCGGTGTGGTGGATCCTCTCGCAGTTCGCCAAGCAGGGCCTCCTGTATGAGGGTTACAAGGTGGTGCCGTACTGTCCCCGGTGCGGCACCGCGCTGTCCTCGCACGAGGTGGCCTCCGGCTACCAGATGGTCACCGACCCCTCGGTGTTCGTGCGCTTCCCGCTGGTGGAGGAGGCCGCGCTGGACGCTGCGGGTGGGGACAGCGGCTTCGTGCAGTTGACCGGCGCGGGTCAGGGAGGTCACGCGGGGCCAGCGGGCAACGGCGGCGGGCCGGGAGCGGACAGGAACGCCGGCACATCCGACCCGGCTACCCTGGATGAAGCCGGATCGACCGCCGAACCCGGTCTCGGTGCGATCCAAGCCGTTGCCGAGGACGGGCTCCCGATCTCACTGCTGGTCTGGACCACCACTCCTTGGACCCTCATCTCGAATGTGGCCGCGGCTGTCGGACCGAACATCGAGTACGCCCAGGCCAAGCTCGGCGACGAGCACTTCATCCTGGCCGCGGACCTGGTGGCCGCGGTTTTGGGCCCCGACGCCGTCATTGAGGATACCTTCCCGGGCGCGGCTCTGGTCGGTCGTCACTACATGCCTCCCTTCCACTTCATCACCCCCGAAAAGCCGGCTTGGCGCATCGTTGCCGCCGACTACGTAGCCACCGATGAGGGCTCGGGGATCGTGCATATCGCCCCGGCTTTCGGTGCCGACGACATGATCGTGGGCCAGCGGAACGACCTGCCGGTCATCATGCCGGTTGATACGGAGGCCCGCTTCACTTCCGAAGTCACCCCTTGGGCCGGCCTCTTCGTCAAGGACGCCGACAACGGCATCATGGACGACCTGGAGGCCCGGGGCCTGCTCGTGCGCCGTCAGCCGTACGAACACAACTATCCGCACTGTTGGCGCTGCGACACTCCGCTCATCTACTACGCCAAGTCGTCCTGGTACGTTCGGACCACCGCCCGCCGGGACGAGATTCTGCGGGCCAACGAGGAGATCGACTGGTATCCGGATCACCTGAAGTACGGCCGCTTCGGCAAGTGGCTTGAGAACAACATCGACTGGTCGCTCTCCCGCGACCGCTATTGGGGCACACCGCTCCCCGTGTGGCGGTGCCCCAACGACCACGATACTGTCGTCGGCTCTCGGGAGGAGCTGAGCGAGATGGCCGGCAGGGACTTCACCGACCTCGAATTGCACCGTCCGTACGTTGACGAGGTCACGCTGCCCTGCCCGGAGTGCGGCGAGGAAGCCCATCGCGTGACCGCGGTCATCGACGCCTGGTTCGACTCCGGATCCATGCCGGTGGCCCAGTGGCACTATCCGTTCGAGAACCGGGACATGTTCGAAAAGCGTTTTCCGGCGGACTTCATCTGCGAAGCCATCGACCAGACCCGCGGCTGGTTCTACAGCCTGCTGGCCATCAGCGCCCTCCTCACCGGTCACACTTGCTACAGGAACGTGCTGGTGCTCGGCCACGTTCTCGATAGCGAAGGCCGCAAGATGTCGAAGCGACTGGGCAACGTGATCGACCCCTGGACACTGCTCGACAAGCAGGGCGCCGACGCCCTCCGCTGGTTCCTCTTCACCTCCAGCTCCCCCTGGTTCCCGCGCCGCTTCGGCCCGGAGAACTTGGACGAGGTCATCCGCAAGTTCATCCTCACGCTGTGGAACACCTACTCGTTCTACACTCTCTACGCGAATATCGACGGCTTCGACCCGGCCGACTATGAGAGCCCGGGCGGCGCGACCGACTCCAGCACTGCCCGCACCATCCCCGTCGCCGAGCGCAGCCTCATGGACCGCTGGATCCTCAGCGAGCTCCACATCCTCATCAACAAGGTGGGCGACGAGCTCGACGGCTACGACGCCTTCACCGCCGGACGAGCCATCGCCGAGTTCGTGGACGAACTGTCCAACTGGTACGTTCGCCGCAGCCGCCGCCGCTTCTGGAAGAGCGACGCCGACGCCGACAAGATCGCGGCTTATCTCACCCTGAACGAGTGTTTGGGGACAGTGGCCAAGCTGCTGGCGCCGTTCACCCCGTTCCTGGCGGAGGAGATGTATCGAAATCTGGTGGCTGAACGTTTGCCTGAAGCGCCGGAGTCGGTGCATCTGGTCGATTGGCCCGTGGCCGACGAAGGCCTTGTCGACGAGGATCTTTCCTACCGCATGTCGGTGGCCCAGCAGGTGGTGAACCTGGGCCGGGCGGCGCGGAACGCCTCCAAGATCAAGACCCGCCAGCCCGTGGAGACGGCCGTGGTCGCCTGCGGCGCCACCCAGCGCGCGGCGGTCGAGAGCCTGGCCGCAGTGGTGGCCGAGGAACTGAACGTGAAAAGGATCGATTTTGTCGATTCGGCGAGCGAACTGGTGAGCTACGTTGTCAAGCCCAACTATCGCACGCTGGGACCGAAGTTCGGCAAGAACATGCCGGCGGTTGCGGCAGCGGTGGCCGCCCTCCCGGCCGAAGAGGTGGGCGACCGTATCGCTCTCGGCAAGACCGTGATGGTGGTGGTGCCATCCGCCATCGAGGTGGGGCCAGGCGATCCCGACGGTCTCATGGCCCCGCCTGCCCGGGAGTATGAATTCGCCCCGGAACACTTCGTAGTGGAGACCCACGAGCGCGAAGGTTTCAAGGTGGAGCGCGAGGGCGGAGTGGCCGTGGCTCTCTCCACCACCCTGACGCCCGAGCTCATCCAGGAAGGTCTGGCGCGCGAGCTGGTGCACCATATCCAGAACACCAGGAAGGCCGCAGACTTCCAGATCGACGACCGCATCCACCTGCGGGTGACCGGTCCTGCTGAGGTCGTGGAGATGCTGGCTGTACATGGTGAATTGGTGCAGAAGGAAACGCTGGCGGTGAGCCTCGGTGTGAGCTTGGCCGGCGAGGATGCGCCCCCGGAAGGTGCCGCACAAGGAGGAACGGAAGCCGGCCCGGCAGCGGGTGAGGTCGTGCCTGGCCACGCCTATGGCGAGTCTCTCAAGGTGAACGGGCTGCCGGTGAGTGTGGAGGTGTGGAAGGCGTAGGCGGCCCAGGTACCACGGCGTTGATTTCGGAAGAGACCAGTGTCCAAACGCGACAGGGATTCAGTCAAACGGAACAAGAAGCGGGCGGTCGCCGCCGCTCACTTGGCGCTCGTCCCTGCCGGCTGCCCGGCCACGCCGCAGGAGCGGGGCTATGACGAGTGCCCGTGCACGGAGAAGTGCACGTTGCACGGCGAGTGCCTCCTGTGTGTCGCGTATCACGGGCGGAAGAGGGCTCTGCCCCGTTGCCAGAGATAGCTGCTCAGAGGTGACTATGGAGCCGATGGTCGTCCACGATGGTCTCGCCATATACCGGCTGCGGGCCGGCGAGCCTGTACTTCCTTTGCCCTACCCGCACGCTATGACGACCGGCGGCATGGTATCCACTCGTGCAGCGGAGCCGCTCAACCGCTTCGGCGGCCCTCCCCTGGTTCTACCTTCTCCAGGACCGCCCCCTGCCCCGTAGCCCGCACCCGGTATCTCCCGGACCACATTGGCTCCCCGTGTCCGGGACTACGCTCGCGCAGGTAGAGCGCCGCGTCGAAGACCGTGCCGGTCGGAGGTTCTTGAGAGGCCTTGGGGATGTCGAGAAGGAAATCGTTGCCATTGATGGAATCGGAACGCCACCAGGCGATCTTCGTCTTGAACCAGCCGTGTGCTACCGAAGCGAGAGCGCCCGTTCCTCGCAGAGCGACGGTGTAGCCGTCGTCGTAGAGTTCGGTCACTTCCGGTGTCACTTCGATGACCTGCATGGGCGTCGACCCTCCTGGTACCTCTTCTCATCTGGCATTCCGAATATCGGCATTCCCAGGGGGATACGTGAGAAGCACTTGCACTCATACGCATAGGTTTCTTTTAGAGTGCAATACGCACACATGCCTCGTTTGCCCGAAGCCTCTCCTCAGTCACACTTGCTCAGAAGGGCCGGTAATGTTCGCGAGCCGCCCGGGACGTGATATACACGAGGCAGTCGCAGATGGCGCCGGCGGGGGAGGACCCACGCGGTCGACAACGGGAACAGTGAAGCCGGCGGGAACGTTCGCCGACGGCGCCGTGCCCGAAAGTGCCCGCGCGGAGAACTTCGAGCACGTGGTCGACCGGCTGGCCGAGCGTTTGGTGCGCAGCCTCACCGCCATGTTCTTTGACCGCGAGTTGGCGGCGGACGCCGCGCAGGACGCCTTCGTGCAGCTCTACCTACACTGGGAAAAGGTGACGGCCTCAGGTAGCCCGGATGCGTGGCTCTATCGGGTGGCCATCAATCGCTGCCGCGATTCCCGTCGGAGACTGGCGCGGGCGGCGAGGCTCCTGGAGCGTCTTGCGGGCAACCCCCGTATAGAGGCGAGCTCTCCCGATTGGCAGTCTCGGACCGAGTTCCTGAATGTTCTTGCGAGCCTACCCCGGGGACAGCGCATCTCCGCCGCTCTCTACTACGATGCCGACTTCTCGGTCGCCGACATAGCGGCGGTGATGGGCATATCGGAGGGGGCTGTGAGCAGTCATCTGCACCGGGCGAGGGCAGCGCTTCGCAGGCTCCTGGAGGCCGACTGATGGACCACCGCGTGTCGATGGAGCGAGCCGCGCTCGACGAGCGGGTCCAGAGTCTCTATCGGGATATCGAGGTCCCCTTCGATGCAGGTGCCTTCAAGGGCCGGCTGATGGTGAAGATCGCCGCGGCCGAAGGGGCGAGGACGAAAGCGCCGGCTCGCTGGATACGGCAAGATCGGGCCGCCTCGCGCTCCGGGCGGCGTTCACGGCCCCGAAGACGCCCGGGGTTGTCCTTCGCCCTTGCCTGCGTGGTCCTTGCCGCCGTCGGTTTCGGTATCTACGCCGTTGTCGACCACGCCGGCTCTGACCGAACGGTTGTGCTGTTCACCGACACCACCACGGCCGGGGCGACCACGACCGCCGGGTCCGGGACAATAGGGCGCCCGGTCACGACGGCGCCCGGGAGCGCGACCACCACGGCCGCCGCAGGACCGGCAGCGTCGACCCCCGAGGGATGGCTCAGTCAGCAGCGAGAGCGATACGACAGGGCCCACGAGCGCGCCGTGGCCAACCTCGCCCTCGTCGACTTCTACGGGCCTCCGGATCCTGAGGCCGACCTGGCCGAGAGCGAGTTGGCGGTGGCGGGAAGGGTGGTGGCTGTCGATCCGCTGCGATGGAACACTCCCGACGGGCGACAGCCCCAATCCGGGCCTGTGATCACCTCGGGCGACGGTAGCGAATACATGGCCGTCGCCTACTCCACGTTTTACATTGTCCCGTATGAGATCCTCAAGGGCGAGTCGAGGTTCGGTACCGGAACCACCGTCGTCGTCATGAGCCGCGTTCTGAACGGGGCGCAGACGGGTCCAGTGGAGACGGGCGACGAGGTCATTGTCATGCTTCGGTATGAACCCCGGCCTGAAGGGACTCTCGTCGATCAGGGCTACTTCCTGACCGATTGGGATCGAAGCATCTACATGGCCGTCGGGGGAGACTTCGTCAACATCTTCGACCCTCGGGTGTTGATCAACCCCGAGTCGGTGAAGGAGTGGGCGGCGGCCCAGCAGGCCCGGGGGCCCACGGGGATAGAGCCCGAACTGGTCTCTCCGGTCAGGACCATCGACGACGTTGTCGCGGAAATCCCGCAAGGGGAACCGTACTCCGCGCCGGTAGACAATATCCCGGCTGATCTCCAGGCCGAGTTCCAGGCGGCTGGTCCCGGTGAGGAACTCCTCTACGTGGGTGCCGGCAACCGGGACGGCGAGATGAATGCCGTCCTCCACACGAAGAACTTCCACGGCATGTATGCGGAGGAGTCCTGGGGGGTGGATTTCGACTTCTTCGGCGCCAGCAAGGCGAAGTTCGGCCCTACCAAGTACCCGGAGGCGGCGGTCGGCGAGTTCGTGGATGTCATCACCATCCCGGACTCGTTGGACTTCTACCTCCGCCTTCGCGATCCTGTCGCCGGAACGGAGTTCTATGCGCGGATGATCGTCTCCGGAGAGGAGGCGCAGGACTATGAATACGGCGACGTGCATCTGCGGGTCTTCAACCTGGGCGCCGACGAACAAATCGGCGGCGACCAGGATCCGGGGATCCGGCAGTTCCTCGAAGACCATTCCCTGAGCGACCTCATCCGGCCGGGGGACATCGTGAGGGTGGATTTCAGCGCCATCCACTGGGCCGGTACCGACAGGTGGCGGATACATGTCGACGGCCGCGGTGTCCAGGTGGTCAACGCTCTGACGGTTGAGCGGCTGGCGGGGGCCACCGAGCTGCTACGGCTGGCCCGAGGCCTGACGGGGTCGGATAGCGGGGAGGCAGGGGGATGACGCGAGGGCTGGGTTTCTGCTCAAAGCGGCTCCCGCGCCGCCGGCTCGTCCTCGTCTTGTGGGCGGCGACGGTGGCTGCAGCCCTCGTCGGGGCGGCCGGTGCCTCGTTGGCCGGCTGCGGGACGAGCGGGTCCGCCATCTCCAGTGCGGCGGATCCCTCCGCTCTCGATGTGACATCGGCGGGAGAACAGGCCTCGCTGCCGAGCCTCGACAGCGGGGTTCCCTCCGGGTACGTGCTGGAGGTGACTCACTGGGTCGCGAGGCCGACCGGGCGGGAGCTCGCCTCCCGGCAGTGGACCGACTTCGAGGAGCAGCGGATGCGCTCCGACTGGTACGGTGACCCCACTCCGGTGCTGAACGGCCCCACCACCACCGCGGTCGACCCGACCACGGCCACCATTCTCTACGCGGATGTCGTGAGCGACGGCGAGAGCATGTCCTACGATGCTCGTTCGGCAGAGTTACGGCTCGGCCCGGCGAACGGGCGGGAGCTGTCGCAGGGCTCCGGGTTCGGCGGAGGCGGCGAGGACGTCGTGCTGCTCGGCCGGCAATCACTGGGCGGCGAAGACGTGAGAGTGTATCGGGTGGATCTGAATATCGCCGCCGGGCAGGAGAGGTCGGCGGATTTCGGCCTCGTCTACGTGGCGGCCGACACCGGCCTCCGGCTTCGGGAGGAGTGGTTGCTCGGTTCCCCGGGGAACGCTCGGGTCGCCCATCTCTTCGAATACGACCTGGTCCCCCGGACGGCCGCGCTCGAGGGGGGGATGAAACGCCAGGCCCTCATCGACCTCGCGGCAGACACGCTGGCCGAGCGCATGCGTCAGGTCGCCGTCCTCGGATTCCCCGTATGGGGCCTGCCGGAAGGGTCTCACGGTCTGGTTCTCTCAGGAGCGACGATGGTGCAGAGCGAACGAGGGATGTCGGTGAGTCTGAGCTATGTCCCCCAGGGAGAACCAGGAGTCCCGCTGCTTTCCGTGGAGACCACCGATCTCCGGGGGCGGAACGACTTTCCTCCGGATCTCCTCATCACCCGGGAGAAGGCCATCGCCGGTTATAGCGGCGGCGAGGTCTTGGATTTCGGGATGACGGGCCCCGGGCCCGAGGATCCGGATACCGCAGTGCGGGCAATGCGTTGGCCGGATACCGGCCGCGGCGCCGAAGCGTCACCCCTGCCCGTTGTTGCCGAGGAACTCGTGGACGTGAGGGGAGGGCCCGGAGGCGCAGCATTCTCAGGGACTGATCAGGCGGGCGACCCTGCCGGCGAGTCCCCCCCTGCCACCGGGGCCGAGCGCGCCACCGGGGCCGAGGGCGCCAGCGGGGCAGCCGCCGATACCCCCGACGCTACTGCGGGCGCCGACCCTACTCCCAACTCGACGCTGCCGGAGTCTCCATCTCCCAGCGAGGTGGCGGTCGAAGCGGAGACGTTCACCGTCACACGGGTGACAGACTCCAACTTTCCCTGGGGTTGCGAACCGCAGGTCTCCGGCGACCGGCTCGTCTGGTGTGCGCAGGACGGCAACGACACCGAGATCTACACCTGGACACCGGACGGCGGCACGGTCAAGCTCACCTCCAACAAACGCGATGACGGCCACGCCCGGGTCTCCGGCGACCGGGTGGTCTGGTATGGGAGCGACGGCTCCGACTTCGAGATCTACACCTGGACGCCGGTGGGCGGCACGATGAGGATCACCTCCAACGACTACAGCGACGTGAATCCCGAGGTATCGGGAGATCGGATCGTGTGGCAGGCCACGGTCGACGGCAGCGGGCTCGACCTCTTCACGTGGACGCCCACGGCGGGGGTTGTGCGGATCACCAAGGGTGTCTACTGTGAGAGCCCCAAGGTTTCGGACGATCGGGTGGCCTGGATCGAGAACGGAGAGGCCGGCGTATCGATCCCCTATGGGATCTTCACCTGGACCCCCGCCGACAGCATCATCCAGCTCACCAAAGGCCTTCCTTCGGAAGGTAGGATCGACCTATCCGGGAACCGGATCGTATGGGCGGACACGGCGGGCGGGTCGGACAGCGAGATCTTCAGCTGGACACCAGCCGACGGGATCGTTCAAGTGACGGCAAACAGCCGAGCCGACACCCACCCGGTGGTCTCGGGCGACCGGATCGCCTGGACGGGTTCCGACGGAGCGACCCTCGCCGAGGTCTATACCTGGATCCCGGGAAGCAGGGCTGTGCAAATCACCTCGAACACCAGGGAGGATTTCTGGCCGGCCGTTTCCGGAAACAGAGTGGTCTGGGTCGCCGGCGACGGCAACGACCACGAGATCTACTCCTGGACGCCTGACGCGGGTATCGTCCAGGTGACGTCCAACACCTTCGATGACGACGGATCCATGGTCTCCGGCGACCGGATCGTCTGGGATGCCGACGACGGCGGCGGGGTGGAAATCTGGAGCGCGGTCGTTTCACCGCAATGACGGAAAGAACTCACGGATCAGGAGCCTGGCAAGAACTCCCGCGGTATCGGGTTGCTGCTCAGGCTCTCCGGGGTGATCCCGCCCGTCCTACGGCACCAACACCTCGATAGCATGCGGCTCTACCTCGAGACACGCGGGCAGTCTGCCGGCGAGCTCGCCATCGGTCTGGAACCATATGGTCTCGTCGGCGTTCACTGGGACGATCTCAGCTCTCTCCGCGTGCAGGTACAGCACTTTCTTGCTCCGTAGGTGCAACCCGCTCGGTACCCCCAGCCAGAACGCGACCAAGCCGGCGCGATCGAGGCCCGTATAGAGCACCAGGTCGAGCACCCCGTCCGTCGGATCGGCCATGGGGGTGATGCCGAACCTTCCTCCGTACCAGCGGCTGTTCCCCGCCACCATGAAAGTCGCCTCGTATTGCTCGCCGTTCACGTGGACCCGGAACACCGGCTGTTGCCGGCTCAGCCCCAGCCTGACCCCGGTGTTGACGAACGCGAGTTCCTTGAAACGCCGCTTCGCGGTCGGGTCGATATTGCGGACGGTCTCCGCATCCACGCCCGCCCCCATCATGAGCACGAAACGACGCCCGTTCACCTTGCCCTGGTCGAGCGAGATGGTCCTGCCTTCGGCGATGACGCTGCACGCACGCTCCACCTGGAACGGGATCCCCAGTTCGAGCGCGAATACGTTGACGGTGCCGGCCGGGACGATGCCCAAGAGAGGCTGCGCCGCCCCCGGGCCGGCGTTGTCCCGCGCGCGGGCCATGCCGTTGGTCACCTCATTGACGGTGCCGTCGCCCCCGATGGCCACCAGGATGTCCGCGTGGGGAGCTTGTCTCTCGGCGATGAGGATCGCTTCCTTGGGCTGCCGGGTGGCGTGCACCTCGCATTCGACTCCGCGCTTGTTCAGGCTCTTCTCCACCGCCGACGCGATGGCGCCAGCGCGGCCTCTGCCCGAAAGGGGGTTGAAGATGAGCGCAGCCTTCACCGGGATGCTCCTTCGAACGGCACCCGCTCGAGACGTGCCCGTCCACCCTCCGGGTCGATAACGAGGATCGCGAACGAGTCATAGCCGGCGGCGCGGACGAGCCCCGCCGCGTGGGGAAAGTCCCTCCCGACGTGTTCGGGCCGGTGTGCGTCGGACCCGAACGTTATCGGGACCCCGGCTGCGTGCAGTTTGGCAAGGATATGCGGAGCCGGGTAGGCCTCCTCGGCCGGCTTGTGCAGCCCAGCCGTGTTGATCTCCACCGCCACGCCGGCTCGAGCGAGACGCCTGATGAGGCGGTCGAGTTCGGCATCCAGCGGCCTGGTGGGGCGGTACGCGAACTTCTTCACCAGATCCAGGTGGCCGATGATGGTGAACAGACCCGTTTCCGCAGCCTCGCCCAACCGCTCGTAGTACTCCGTCCACATCTGGTCGATATCCACCGTGGCGTAGCGGCCGATCTGGCGGGGATCGTCGAATCCCCAGTCGTCCAGGTGATGGACCGAGCCGATGACGTAATCGAACGGCCGGCTGTCCAAGAGCTCCCGGACGCCGTCCACGGTCTCAGGGCGGTAGTCGGCTTCGATGCCGAGGAGCACGAACCCCGGGTGCCGGGCTTTGAGGGACTGCACGTCGGCTACGTAGGCGTCCAACTCGCAGACCGGCATGGCGAGCTCGGGATCGTGGCCGGGGAGCAACGGCAGGTGGTCTGCGCAGCCGACGGCCAGCAGTCCAGCAGCCTGGGCCGCGGCGACATAGTCGGCCGGCGTGCCCGCCGCGTGTCCGCAGCGGGAGGAGTGGGTGTGGTAGTCGGGGAGACGCATGTCAGTGATGCGCCCCTTCGCCGGGCCGTAGAAGTGAGCCGCTCCCGCCACCGTCGGACTCCCCTGCAGACCCGCTTCCTGCGGGCCGTGCCGGCGCTTCGTCCGACACTCGACCGCTGCCCCGACGCGGCGACTCCAGTTCGTCGCTGTCAACGAGGATGGTGTAGGGACCATCGTTGACCAGCGACACCACCATGTGGGCCGCGAACTTTCCGCTGGCGGTCGGGACCCCCAGACGACCCAGGGCTTCCCGGAACTCGTCCACCAGGGCCGCGGCCGGACCGGGGTCCGCCGCCTCGCTGAACGACGGGCGGCGCCCACGCCGGTAATCGGCGTAGAGGGTGAACTGGCTGATGACGAGGGCAGCGCCGCCCGTGTCGAGCAGCGAGAGGTTGGACTTGCCTTCGGCATCGTAGAAGATGCGGAGATTGGCCACCTTGTCGGCAAGGGCCCGGGCTCGCGACAGACCGGCGCGCCCGCCATCTCTGTCGGCGTCGTCCTTCCCGACGCCCACGAAGACGAGCAGTCCCTGCTCGATCTTGCCCACGACCGCGCCCTCCACCTCAACGGAGGCGTGCCGAACTCGCTGGACCAGAGCCCGCATCAGGCTGTGCCTCCCTCGATGTGCGACGCCCCGGCCGGCGTCGTCCGGTCACCGTCACCGGCCGGCTCGGCCGTGAACAGCGCAGCCGCCCAACGTTCGCCGTCGCCCGGTTCCCCAAGCCGCACGTCGGCGAAGCGGTTCATCAAGCTGTCGTCTCCGTCGAGAAGCACTTCCACATAGTTCCCCGTGATACCCACGAGCCGTCCCGAGGCATCCCGCTCCTTGAGCACCAGGACCCGTTGAGTGGTCCCTCTCAGCCTATCGCGAAACGAAGTGTTCTTACGCTCTCCTAACGCCCGCAGGCGGATACTTCGTGAGTGGATCGTCTCGGGGGGTACTTTCGGCTTCATCAGGGAACCTTGTGTTCCAGGGCGGTCGCTGTAGCTGAAGACGTGCAGGTAGGTAAGCGGCGCGTGCTCGATATACGACAGAGTCTCGGCGAACTCGCCCTCGCTCTCGCCGGGAAAGCCGGCGATGACGTCGGCCCCGATGGCGGCGTCGGGGAAACGCCGGGCCAATTCGCTGACGACCGTCAGGTATTCACGTCTGGTATAGGGGCGGTTCATCCGGCGCAATACTGTGTCACTGGCACTCTGCAGCGGCAGATGGAAGTGATGTGCCACCTGCTCTCCAGCGGTTTCGATGACGGACATGAGGGTCCCGTCGACCTCCAGCGGCTCGATCGAGCTCAGGCGGTAACGGCCGATCGGCGATTCTCGCTCGAGCAACGCCTCCAGAAGGTCGGCCACGGTTCCCTCGCCGGTGTCACGCCCCCAACTGCCAAGATTGATGCCGGTAAGGACCACCTCGCGGAAGCCTCGCGCCGCCAGCAGGTCGACCTCGCGGATGACGTCGGCCAGGGGCATGCTTCGCGCAGGGCCTCGGGCCGACGGGATGATGCAGTAGGCACACCGGGAATCACAGCCGGTCTGGACCTTGAGGAAGGCGCGGGTATAGCCGTAGAAGTGGCTGAAGAATTCCCCCTCGAACTCGGCATGCACTGGATACGGGGAGACGGAGAGAGTGGGGCAGGAGGAGGTGGCGGTTGCGGCCGCTTGTGCGCCGCCGGCCGCCCCCGGCCCGCGGGGGCCGCTGCCGGCGCTCCTCAGGTGCTCCACCAGCCGCAGCTTGTCCAGATTACCCAGAACCAGGTCGACGCCGGGGATAGCGGCCATGCTCTCCGGGTCGATCTGAGCGTAGCAACCGGTAACCACCAGTGTGCAAGCCGGGTCGAGCCGCTTCGCGAGGCGGATCTCATGGCGGCAGGTGCGGTCGCTTTTCGCGGTGACCGTGCAGGTATTGACCACCCGGATGTCGGCCGAGGAGTCCCAGTCGACGAGCGTGTAGCCTTCGGCCAGGAGGGTCTCCTGCATCTGTGCGGTTTCGCACTGGTTGAGCTTACATCCGACGGTACGGAACGCCACGGTCTTCGTGCCGCCTGCAGGTGTTGCGGCGGGGGTGGGTCCACAGCCTGGGGCCGGTTCGCACTCCGCACCGGCTCCACGGCCTGCGATGTTGTCGATACGGGTCGCCATGGGCGACGGATGTTAGCATATAGCTCGTGATTTCCCGTTGGAAAGCTTTCCCGGTTTCCCGGCTTTTAAGCCGCGACCGCGCGTCTGGACAGGCGCTTCGCTTTGTCGTGGTCGGCCTCACCAACACGGTGGTGGACCTCGGCATCTTCTGGCTCCTCGCCAAGGGGTTCGGCGTGCCCGACATCGCGGCCAAGACCATCTCCTACATCCTGGGCATCGGCAACAGCTTCTTCTGGAACAAGATGTGGACGTTCAGCGCCCGAAGGTCGGGCAGGACGTTTCGGGAGATGGGCTTGTTCTTCCTGGTGAACCTGCCGCCGCTCGTGGTGAACGTCGTGGTCTTCAGCCTTCTCGGGTTGTGGACCACCTCCGGCTCCTTCGCCGCCCGCGAGGGGAAGGCCTTCATAGCGGCGATCATCGCCGTCGTGTGGAACTTCCTCGGGAGCCGGTACCTCGCCTTTCGGCACACGGCACTCAAGCCGAGTGAAGATGGGGGCGATGCAGGGGATGTTGTCCATTCTGAAACCCCGACGGCCGTCCGCGGAGTCGAACAACCACCTATGCAGAAAGAAAGACATGCCTGATCCGGTGGAACGGCCCGCCCCTCGCTATTCGGTGGTCATCCCCATTCACAACGAGGCCGACTGTCTCGAAGCCGAAGTTACAGAGTTGGCCGGGGAGATGGAGGCCAAAGGAGTGGACTACGAGATGATCCTCGCGGAGAACGGCAGCTCCGACGCCACTCCCTGGATCGCCGAGCGGCTTGCAGCCGAGAATGCTCGCATCAAGGCCCTGCGGGTTCCGATCCCCGATTACGGGTACGCCATGAAGACGGGCATGCTCGCCGGCCGGGGCGACTTCATCGTCAACTTCGACATCGACTTCCATGACGTGCCGTTCATGCTGGCGGCCGGGGCACTGCTCGCCGACGGGGCGGGCATCGTCGTGGGCAGCAAGCTGATGGAAGGCGCCGAAGACAAACGCTCGCCCATCCGCCATCTGATCTCGCTGGGGTTCACCACCATCCTACGTGTGCTCTTCGACCGCAAGATGGACGATACCCACGGCATGAAAGCCCTGCGCCGCGAGGTGGTGCAGCGATACGCACCCCAGACCGTGATGCGTCAGGACATCTTCGACACCGAGCTCATCATCCGGGCGCGGCAGGGCGGCGTGGCGGTGGCGGCCATCCCGGTGACCGTCGAGGAGAAAAGGAAGGCCCGGTCGTCTATAGTACGTCGCATACCACGCACCATGAAGGCATTACTACGGCTGCGGATGATCTTGTGGAAGGAGAGGAATGCGGGCGGCTGAACGGGAGGGCCTAGTCGAAAAGGGCAGCATATGGGACTGGATCCCCACCCTAGCCGGGTTTCTCATCATTTACGGAATTCTCATCTTCGCCTACTACAAGCCGAACCTCCTGTTCAGCCTCACCACGACGTCGGGCGGTGACACCGGGGCCCACCACTATCCGGCCCAGTACCTCATCCAGGAGTTGTTGCCGCACTTCAAGCTGACCGGCTGGGCACCGGGCTGGTACGCGGGCATGCCTATGCTGACGTTCTACTTCCCGTTCCCCTTCCTGCTCATCGCCATCTTCAACTGGTTCCTGCCCTACACGCTCGCCTTCAAGTTCGTCACCGTGCTCGGAGTGTTCGCCCTGCCGTGGACGGCATACGCGTTCGGGCGTCTGCTTCGCATCCGCAAGCCGTTCGCTCTGCTGGCGGCGGTCTTCGCGGTGATCATGCTGCTGATGGAGAGCTACTCCATCTATGGCGGGAACATCAAGAGCACATTGGCCGGGGAGTTCGGCTACATGCTCAGCTTCGCCCTGGTCTTCCTGTGGCTGGGCACAATGTACCGCGGCATGGAGAAGCCCAAGTTCGACATGCTCTTCGTGCTCAACTCCCTTATCCTCATGGCCCTGGTGCTGTCGCACATCGTGCCGACGATCGCCGTGGTGTTCATCTCGCCCGGGCTGCTTCTGCTCAATCCCCGGTGGCGGTCTCTGGGCTACCTGGCGGCGGTGGCAGCCATCGGCTTCGCTCTCAGCGCATTCTGGTCGATGCCCTTCGCCGCCAACCTCAAGTGGACCGCGCACATGGCCTGGAACCAGCTCGGTTGGGGCGACCTTCTACCCCCTGCTCTGTATCCCGTGGCCTTCCTTGCTGTTCTGGGAGCCGCTTTTGCGTTGGCGAAGCGGGAGAAGCGACTGCTGCTGCTGCTGTGGCTGAGCGTCATCACCGTCGTGGTCTACAAGCTGCTTCCGGATGGCCGCCTCTGGAACGCTCGCTTAGTGCCGTTCTGGTATTTCTCCCTGCACCTCTGGGCCGCATACGGCGTCGCATGGATGATCCGCCCGTTCGCCGTCTGGTTCCGTGATCTCTTCGGCGCTCGTCTGCGCACTGGGCGGCGCTTCTTCGTTCCCGTGACCGCTTTCGCTCTTTTGCTCACGGTGTCGCTCATACCGGGCGCCGACGCCCGCGGCTGGATCAAATGGAACTACTCCGGGTACGAGGGGAAAACCGGTTGGACCCAGTACCAGGAGATCAACAACTACCTCAATACGCTGGGCGGCAAGCAGCGGGTGATGGTGGAGCACAATCAGAAGATCGACGAGTTCGGGACCCCGCGCGCTTTCGAGATCATCCCCTACTGGACGAACA
>CAZWAR010000013.1:0-36793 GCA_964631965.1 uncultured Gaiellales bacterium | reverse complement strand
CGAAAAGGAAGCATCGAAAGGGTCACGGCATGAAAGTGATGCCGGATTAGCCCTGCAATCGAGCAGATCCATGACCCTAGGGCACAGTACTCGAGCCAGGCATAGGCCAACCTTGAGGTTCTGATGACCGAAGACTAAGATCTTCTGTGCGGGATCTCCGTCAGGCGATGCAGGGGATTAGCCCCGTACCGAAATATCGCTCTTTGCACAACTTGCCAAGCACAACCTCGGTAAAAACTCATTCGTAGGAGTAGAATAATGGCTACAGAGCGTGGTTCAGTGACGAATGACTGACGACGGAGGCTGCGATACCGGTGAAACAGCTGAGCGTGTCCACCACCATTGATTCTTGCCGCGGAACCAAAACCGCCCTATCGGCAGTTCCGGCACGGTTGATCCGATCCCACAGAGTGGAGGCGGCGGCGGCGGACGTCCTCGTCGTGCTGGCCCTCTACTCTCTTTTCATGATATTTCGCTATGCGATGGCAGCCCGCTCTTTCGCCGGTTCAAACCTCTGGAACGGCAAGTTTCTGTTCTTCTTGATACTCGCAGTTGCTACTCATCTCGTGATTGGCTGGCTTATTGGGAACTACAACGTCCTCAGCCGGTACATGGGCCTGCCCCATGCCTTCAGGTTCGCAGAAGCCGGAATTGCTTCCACCTGCATTCTTTTCGGGATCGCCGTACTGCTGTGGCCGGCGGTCACGCATGACGATTTCTATCTTGTGCCCCGATCCGTGATCATCGCCGGGGGTCTGACGGTGACAGGCAGCATGCTTGCGTGGCGTTTCGGCCAACGAGCTATCTACCAGATGAGGAAGCCCACGGAGGAGACGACCGACCGGCTGCTACTTGTCGGGGCCGGCCAGGCTGCGGAGATGCTCATCCGCGATGTCCAGAGCAACCCATCAGCGGGAGCAATGGTGGTGGGGCTCCTGGACGACGATCCGGCGCTGAAAGGCATTAGCATCCACGGGCCGCGCGTCCTGGGGACGGTGGACCAAGTGGACGCCGTCGTCCGCGACACTCGGGCGACTCAGATAATCATAGCCATCCCTTCGGCCTCAGCCGATGAGCTCAGCCGCATACATCGACTGTGCAAACCTACGAACCTACCCATCAAGACTCTGCCAAGACTCTCAGAGCTTGTATCGGGGCACCGCGTAATCCTTGGTGACGCTCGGAAGTTGAGCCTCATCGATCTGCTCGGACGTCCCCCGGTAGAGACAGACCACGAAGCCATCTGCGAGTTCATCCGCGGGCAGAAGGTGCTGGTGACGGGGGCGGGGGGTTCCATTGGCTCCGAACTCTCCTGTCAGCTTGCCGCTTGTCAGCCGCAAGCACTCATTCTGGTCGATCATGACGAGTCGGCGCTTTTTGGCCTCCACGAACGCTTGCAGCGAATCGGCTTCACCCATTACGAGATAAGGCCGTGGAGTATCTTGCAGAAATCCAAGATGGAGTCGCTCTTTCTAGAACACCGCCCCGACCTCGTGTTTCACGCAGCAGCCTACAAACACGTGCCACTCATGGAACTTGCCCCGGACCAGGCCATCATCAACAATGTCGAAGGCACGTTGGTGCTCTCCGAACTGGCAGGACGTTTCCGGTGCGGCCGCATGGTCTACATCTCCACCGACAAGGCCGTGGAGCCGGTCAGTGTGATGGGGGCGACCAAACGCGCCGGAGAGCTGATCATGCGGAAGATGTCCCAATCATACCCGGACACGCTTTTCGCCGTCGTTCGGTTCGGGAATGTGCTCGGCAGCCAGGGGAGCGTGATCCCGATCTTTCGGCGCCAGATCGAGAGGGGCGGCCCTCTACTCATCACGCACCCCGAGATGAGGCGTTACTTCATGCTTGTCCAGGAGGCCGTCCAACTCGTCCTCCAGACGGCGTTCATGTGCGAAGAGCACATCTCACTCGACTATCGCAATCTCAACACGTTCATTCTGGAGATGGGAGAGCCCATCTCGATCGTCGATGTGGCTCAACGGATGCTCGAGTTCTACTGGAAGGACCGGACCACCTCGATCGGTGTGGAGTTCTTGGGACTCCGGCCCGGCGAAAAGCTGGACGAAACGCTCACATGGAGCAAAGAGCTCGTCACCGCGACGGGGCATCCGCTTGTCAAGAGAGTGTGCGGGTCGCTCGAAGGCGAATGGTTCGACGATGAGTTGGCCCGCTTTGACAAGCACCTTCTGCCGTTGATCAAGCTGGCGAACAGTGACGCGGACGACGAATGCGTGGTGCGCGCGTTGGGCGACTGCGTCGCCGGCTTCAACCCGGCCCTCAGCCGGTCCGAAGGCCAAAGGCCGACATTCGTGATCCGCCCGGAGAGGCGGCCCCCATTGGCTGCGAGTTTCCGCCTCTGACCACCTTCCGCGTAACCATGGCTCGCCCCCGGAGGCTTCCTACTCATCCGGTCTGTGTGAAGCCCAAGCCGGAACCGAACATGGTTCACCAGCATGAACGGACATAGCAGACGAAAAGAACCCGAGCAGACGCCGAAACGGCGCTGGCGTCGGTGGCTGCGATGGGGTGGCGCTGTCGTGATCATCGCCGGACTCCTTGTGGCCGTCTACCCTCTCGGGACTGAGATCTACGGGTGGTGGGCGCAACGAGAACTGCGCGCCCAGCTGACTCGCGCAAACCCGGCCGTCGAAACCTCGAGCCCGACGTCGGTGACGGTGGAGGAACAGAGGACACCGGCACCGAGTACTACTTCGCTCACCGAACGCTCTCCGGTGGAGCCTGCCTCGCCGGAGCAGGAAGCACCCCAAGACCCTCTTGATGAGTTCCGCAACGCCAGCGAAGCCTATCAGGCCTCGATGGTCGGCAAGAACGGCGCGCCGATCGGTCGGATGGTGATACCGAGCATCGGCATGGATCTGGTCGTCATTGAAGGCACCGAGACCAGCGATCTCAAGAGGGCTCCGGGCCATTGGCAGGAGACGCCGTTCCCCGGACAGCTGGGCAATTTCGTTATATCCGGCCATCGCACAACCTATGGCGCGCCCTTTTTCAAGCTGGACAAGATCAAGGTTGGAGACGAGATCGAATTGATTCTTCCGTATGCCACGGTGCGGTACTCGGTCACACGAGTGGTGGTCGTCCTTCCCACGGAGGTCAACACGGTCGCGCAGTTGGGAAAGGAGCAGGTTTCACTGGCCGCCTGTCATCCAATCTACAGCGCAAGCCACCGGATAGTGGTGCAGGGTGATATGACCAGCTTCAGTCTGCTTGCTTCTCTGAATAATTATTGACACCCAGTATAGAAGGGAGCTACTCTATTATATTGGGGTTAGGGCGTGCACAAACGGAGCAACTACGGGCCATGATGAGCGGTGTCACGGCTACTGGGAGGCGGTATGACTAAGATCGTCATCGTGATTGTACTTGGGGTCGTTCTGCTGTTCGCGCTCTCCGGCACAGCATTAGCCGCGAGTCCTCAGGATATCTACAATGACTTCGTAACAAACGGCAAGCTCACCCAGACGTATTCAACCGACGACCTGAGGGCATTCCTTGCCGACGCCTCCATTCACCAGTACGGCGATCCAGGCAAGACCACGGAGCTGGACACGCTCGTCAAGACTCTTCTCGCCGATAGAGACACTTTCCCATTCACCGGATACGAATGGATGCTCGGCCTCGGTGCGGCCTTCATCCTGGTGGCCGGTGGTTTGACTCTTCGTCGCCTAGGTCGAGCGAATTGAGCGACCGGCAGCTTGAAGCCCGATCGAACGGGGCGCCGAAAGCGCCCCGTTCGTTTTCTCCCCTTCCCACGAGGAGGAGGCGTTGACAGGAAAGCGAGCGCTGCAAGCGGCTACCTATGCTTTGACAGCCGCTTTGATTCTCGTTCTGGTGGCGTGCTCGAGTAGCCAAGAGACTCCAAGTTCAACTGGCACGACGACGGTCCCTGCGTCGGTCACCAGTGAGACCCCAACACCTTTCCTGCCGTCCACGACCCAGCCTGGTGATAACGGCTCCGCTGTCACGTCTCAAACCACCTCGACTGCCGCCTCGGCAGCTGTTGTGACAGCGAGTGCGAGCATACAAGCCCAATATCAGGTGGTGCTGGCTCTCACCGATGTCCGCGCTGCGGCCTCGCCAGACGGGGCCCCGGTGGAGACCTTCAGCCAGATCAATGTCCTGGGTCAGCTCACCACCCTACCCGTCATCGGTCCCACCGTGGAGAAGGGGGGCCGCACCTGGTATCCGGTACTTCTGCCGATGCGCCCGAATGAGAGTACCGGATGGGTATCCAGCGATGAAGTGATGCCGACGACCGTAACAGCGGCAATGGTCGTCCACCTGTCCGCGCACAGCCTCACTCTCTACAGCCAGGGAGCCGAAGTGGCCACCTACCCGGTCGGCCTCGGAAGCAAGGCGGATCCGACGCCGCCAGGCACGTTCTTCGTTACCGGCGTCCTTCAGCCCGGCGACCCGGACGGCGTCTACGGGGCATACGCCATCGGAACGAGCGCTTTCTCGGAGAACCTCAAGGATTGGCCGGGCGGGGGAGTTATCGGCATCCACGGTACCAACCAGCCGAGCAGTATCGGTAAGAACGTAAGCCATGGCTGCATACGGTTGAGCAACGCGGACATCACCGCGCTTGCGAACGCAGTCACACTCGGCGTGCCCATATTCATCCAGCCCTGAAGGCCGCGGCCTCGGGGTGAGGCTCTGACTTGGGTGCCGGCAAACCGCCTTCCGGGCAAGGCCATGTATGAACGGCGCAGGGGATTGCAGGAACCGGGCTCGGAGTACTGGTCACGAGCGTGTTTGCATGGAATCATGGTTGTGAGACAGACGTGCGGATGGGAAGTCACCAAGACGTCACCGCGTCGTAACGAAGCTTCCTGCTGTTCAGAAGACAGCCTTGATTGCTGGGTTCCCAGATGGTTGATTCCGCGGCACAATCAGTAAACGGCGAGAGTCTGGCCGGGACGGCCCGAGTGGTGGTTGAGCATGGAACACCACCGGTGATCGACGTGGACGTCGACCCTCTCGATGGGCCGCAACGGATGTTCAAGCGTGGCCTCGATTTGACGGTCTCCACTGCCGTCATGCTCGTCGGCTGCATCCCGGGCCTGCTCATGGTGCCCGCCATCAAGCTCGACACACGCGGCCCCGCGCTCTACAAGCAGGAGCGCATCGGGCGGAATGGACGCCGGTTCTTCATGTACAAGTTCCGGACCATGGTCACCGACGCGGACAAGATGGTGGACGACCTCACCGGACTCAACGAGCATGCAGGCAACGGGGAGATCTTCAAGATCAAGAATGACCCCCGAGTCACCCGGGTGGGGCGTTTTCTCCGCAAATGGAGTTTGGACGAACTGCCACAGATCTTGAACGTCTACAAGGGCGAGATGAGTTGGGTGGGCCCGCGGCCGCCGCTGCCGCGCGAGGTGGAGAACTACGAATCCTCGCACCACGCCCGGCTCAAGGGGCTACCGGGGATCACCGGACTGTGGCAGGTGTCGGGACGTAGCGACCTCAGCTTCGAAGAGATGGTCAAGCTCGATCGCTACTACCTGGACAACTGGTCGATCCGCCTGGATCTCAGCATCATGCTGAGGACTGTTGTGGCGGTACTCAGCCGCAACGGAGCGTACTAGCCGCAAACCGGTCCACTGGGGCGCCGCTTGGGCGCCTACGCGGCGATGGCGCACAACCCCCCGCAGAGACAAAGGCCTGTTCAGCCGTCCAGGAGCCGTTCGGCAGCGGCAAGCGCGTACTCCTGAACTATCGGATCGGGATCATCGAGGCAGTCGAGCAGGACGTTGGTGAGGGCAATACTCTTCAGTTGCTCGAGTGTGTCTATGACAGCCCGCTTCAATTCGACGACGGTGCCGGGCAGATTGAGCAGCCCACCGAGCAGGTAGCCGATCACCTCCGCGCGATCGGGGGCCGGCAGGCTCAGGACGTCCCGGGCGATCTTGAGCTTGAAATCGCGGGGTGAGAAGGGGACGTCGGTATCTTCACCCAGCCGCGCGGCCTGAGCGGACCACTTGGCCCGCAACTCGAGGGTGGCCGCATATAGCTGGATCTGGGCAAGCCGGAGCGCCGCGTCCTCGTCCGCCTGCAGGCGGGGGGGCAGCTGGATGGTCTGGACAGCCAGGTCGACCCTCTCGGGGCGAAATACTTCGAGCCGTTTGAGCTCCGCGGGAGTAAGTCTACCGTTGCCGTCGACCATGCTGAGGATGACCATACCGAGCGGATCGGCCGCCACCCCACTACCGTAAGCCGGCTCTGTGCGCCCGATTCCATCGCCGGGCTGCTCGGTCGCTACGTGGGCGACCGGCTCGGGCTGGGGCCGAACCGGCTCGTCATGGGGAGGGACCGGCTGGGAGGGCAAGCGATCCCGTGCCTCAGGCTGCCCTTCCGCCGCTGATCGGTGCAGCGAATCCACGCCGGCCTGGTCACCTTCGGTCTTCGGAGGAGCGCCCGTCTCCAGTTCGGTCCATTCACTTCGGGTGTTTTCGACCTTCAGATTGCCGACCGGCTGGCCGTGGGAGCGGGAGGCAGTAGCGGCCGCTGGATGAAGGATCGCCCCGGAGTTGGTCGGACGGTAGAAGTAGAACTCTTCCTCTGCGACTCGGTGGCCCTTGCGGATGAGCATGACGCCAACCACCCCGATGCCGATGGCGACAACCACGGCAACAGTTATGTAGATATAGTAGAGCATGCACCCGCACCCGTACTCGAATCCTACGACCTTCCACTCTTTTCTAGATAGACACCGGGACTCCTCTGGACACAAGCCCATGAGGCAGAAGCCGCAGCCGGCCCTTGAAGAACTCCATCAGACCTTCACGAAGTGAAGATGCGGGTAGATGACGCGGAAGCCGAGCCGTTCCATGTTCCGTTGCGATCCACTCCCGGGAACCGACTCGGTGACGACCAGCCGGCAGCCGGCCTTGCGGGCTAGATCTATCCGGAAGCGCTGAACGACCTGCTGGATTCCCCTGCGACGGAACTCGGGCAGGGTCGAGTCGGCGGACAGCCAGGCGACATCCCCCTGGATCTTCACCGATGCGGTGGCCGCCGGCCTGCCGTCGATCCAGGCCATCACCAGGATGTGATCCCGGTGGGCGGCCATCAGCCGACCGAAGTCGAGGTGGGCCGGCCCAGGTTCGTCGCCGTCCGAGAAGCCGCGCGCAGCGATGCGGCCGAAGAGCTCGCGTTCGTCCGGAGACTCGCACACACGAAGCTCGACGCCGCGGGGGCATCTCGAAACCATGCCGGAAGCACACAGCTCGGCGGGGGCGGTCGGAGAGAGCCCCGCGGGCGCGCGCTCAGGGGCGGCGGCCGGCGTAGCCGCGGCCGGCGCAGCGGGCTCGAGGGTATTGGGCTCGACCGCATCGAGCTCGACGAGGTCGGGCTCGAGAGCCAGCGCGTTCTCGAATTCCGCAAGCCGCCAGCCCTGGGCACCGAGAAGCATGAACAACGAGGGATCGGCGAAGGGGCAGGTGGCCACCATCGGGACGGTGCCCCGACTGCTATAGAAGTCCTCGATCGCGCGCAGGTCGCCCTCTTCGGGCGGTCCGTCCATGGCCAAGCCCGTGGCGACGTTCACCAGTTGGTCTTCGCCCAACCAGAGAGCCACCCCTCCGGCCACCTCCAGATACGTGGCTCCTCTTTCGGGCCAGAGCGAGGCGGACAACTCCGCCAGCCGCCGCCACTCGTCGCAGATGAGCCCTTCGGGCCGGTGCGCCAGCTCGGCCCCGGCGTGGATCATCCCGGCCCCCCGCTCGGTGGTCCGGCTCCGGGAGGACCACCGGGCGCGCCGCTGGAGATGGGGAGTGCCCCCCAGGCAGCCCGAAATACCTTGTCGGCCCCGTGGGTGAGCGGACGACCGTGCGCGAAGCAGGCCACCTCGAAGTCGAGCACCGCGAGGTCGTGAAGGGAGCGCAGGCCTCGCTGATAGTCTTCGTAGACGAACGACACCTTCAGGTTTCTCTGGCGGACGGCCGCGTCACCGACGAATAGCACCCCCCCATCCCCAGCCCAGAGATAGGACACGTGCCCTTCGGTATGGCCGGGGGTCCACACGGGAAGCAGACCTCCAGCCACAGGGATCTCCTCCCGGTCCCGCGCGACCCCATCGGCCGCCACCGGAGGCACTTTCGCGGTGACGATGCCGCCGAACAGGGTGAGGATCCTCCCCTCGATGCTGCCCGGCGCCGCCCGATACGGGCGACGCGATTCCCCGACAGCCACAAGGCGGGCATCGGCGGGGTGCATCCAGACGCGCGCGCCCGTTGCGGCGCGCGCCTCGGCCAGCCCTCCGGTATGGTCTGCGTGGAGTTGTGTCACCACGATGTCGGTGACGTCCTCCGGTCGCCTGCCCAGTTCTCTGATGGCCTTCTCGACCCGCGGAAAACTGCGCCGCAGCCCCGCATCCACCATGGTGATGCCGTCCGGTAACACTACGAGGAACACGTTCACCATCGTGATCGGCACTCGGAACACGTGTTCTGTGACCTGCAAGCGGCCTCCATCGGCCCGATCGGTTGGAATCCTGAAGCGGTGCGCCCTCATGGTACCCTTTCCGCCTGAAAAGTCTGCCGCAAGCAGCGGCTGGAGGAGATCGCTTGGGAGTGAGTGCAGCAGAGCAAATCGACATTCCGGGGACCACCCGCGCGCCGGATTTTGCCGAACGGGGACTCACGGCGAAGGAAGTGGAGAACCGGGTCGCCGCAGGTCAGACGAACGTGACGCCCCGACCGGGCGGCCGCACCACCTGGGACATCATCCGCGGCAACGTCTTCACCTTCTTCAACGCGGTGCTCGGCGTTCTGTTCGTGGTGATGATCTCCTTCGGCGACTGGCGGGACGCCCTGTTCGGTTGGATCATCGTCATCAACGCGAGCATCGGGATCTACCAGGAGATGCGGGCCAAATTGGTCCTCGACCGCCTCAACCTGCTCACGGCCCCGGCGGCCAAGGTGGTCAGGGACGGAAGCGAGGCGGAGGTACCGCTCGGCGATGTCGTCCTCGGAGACGTGGTGCGGATCGGCTCAGGAGACCAGGTGGTGGCCGACGGTGAGGTGCTCCTCTCCCGGGACCTGGAAGTGGACGAGTCTCTTCTCACCGGGGAATCGGTGCCCGTGCACAAGGAACCTGGAGACAGACTGCTCTCCGGAAGTTTCGTGGTGGCCGGAGGCAGCCACTTCGTCACCACCGCCGTGGGCACCGCGGCATATGCTCAGCGCATCACGGGAGAGGGCATGCGCTACTCCCGGCTCCATTCAGACCTGACCGCCGGGGTGAACGGCTACCTCCGCGTGATCGCCGTCGGTATCCTGCCGGTGGCGGCGTTCATGATCTGGGCTCAATTCCGGATGGACGCAGGGGTGCTCCGCGGCGTAACGAACACGGTGGCTGCCCTCGTGGCCATGGTCCCCCAGGGACTCGTGCTGATGTGCAGCATCGCGTTCGCTGTGGCGGCCGTCACCCTGGCCCGGCGCAAGGTGCTCACCAGAGAGTTGCCGGCGGTGGAAGGTCTGGCTCGGGTCGACGTCCTCTGCATCGACAAGACGGGGACCATCACCGAGCCCCAGCCGGCCTTCGAGCGGGTCGAGCTCCTTGATCACCTCGGCGACCCGGCCGGCGAGGAAAGGACCACGACGGGTGACGGCAGCGCCGGCGCGCGGGAGGAATTGGCCAGACAGGTGCTGGGGGCCATCGCCGGAACCGCAGCCCACGTCAACTCCACCCTCGGTGCCATCGGGGACGCCCTCGCGCCTCCCGCCGGTTGGGTGATCGAGGATACGGTCCCCTTCTCCTCCGCTCGCAAGTGGAGCGCAGCACGCGTGACCGGCCATGGTTCGTGGGTCCTCGGGGCGCCTGAGATTGTCGCCGGGGACGGCGCCCAGGCGGCCGGCGGCACCGGCGGACCGGGGCCGCTCGACGCAATGGACGGGCCGGGGGCGGCCGGCGAAGCGGCCGCCCAGGCTCGCAGCCGGGCAGCCGCCTACGCCGAAGAAGGACTGCGGGTGCTGCTTCTCTCCCACACCGATGCCCCCCTCTCAGGGGAGACCCTACCCCAGGATCTCGCGCCGTTCGGCCTCGTGATCCTCAGCGAGCGTGTGCGCCGTGACGCGCCCGAGACCCTCGCCTACTTCCGTAAGGAAGGAGTGGAGATCAAGGTCATCTCCGGCGATAACCCGGCCACGGTGGCCACGATAGCCGGCAAAGCAGGAGTCGAGGGGGCCGATCGTGCCGTCGATGCCCGTTCCCTGCCAGAAGATCCGGAGAAGTTGGCGGAGATCATGGATGCGACCACCGTTTTCGGCCGGGTCGACCCCGACCAGAAGGCGGCCATGGTGGAAGCCCTGCAGCGGCGAGGGCACACCGTCGCCATGACCGGCGATGGTGTCAACGATGTGCTGGCGCTCAAGAAGGCCGACATGGGCATCGCCATGGGAACGGGAACAGCGGCCGCCCAGGCGGTCTCCCAGTTGGTGCTGCTCGACTCCCAGTTCTCGACCCTCCCGGGCGTCCTCGCCGAGGGCCGTCGGGTGACGGCAAATATCGAGCGGGTGGCCCACCTCTTCCTCACCAAGAGTGTCTGGGCGGCCCTCCTCGCGCTGGCGGTGGCCATCATAGGGACTACCTACCCCCTCCTTCCCCGCCACATGACCGCGGTGGACGGCCTGACCATAGGAGTCCCTGCGTTCTTCTTCGCCCTGGCCCCCAACTTCCGGCGGTTCGTGCCGGGCTTCGCCTACCGGGTCGCCCGGTTCGTGCTTCCTGTCGGTTTTCTGGCCGCCGTGGTCATGCTTGCCTCGTTCCTGGTCCTGCGAAGATTGGGGACGGGGCTCCCCGAGGCCCAGACCCTGGAGGTCATGATCTTCGCCGCAGTGGGTCTCCGCGTGATCTCCATCATCGAGCGGCCGCTCCTGGGATGGCGTCTCGCACTCATTATCGCCATCATCGCTGTCTACGCCTTTGGCTTCTGGTGGCCCGTCACTGCCGGATTCTTCGCGGTGCACTGGGCAAGCGGCTGGGAGGCCTACGTGGTCACGGCTGTCACGTGCCTCTTCATCTGGCCGTGGATAGGTCTGGGTAAGTGGATCGGCGACCGCCTTCCGTTCTGGCAGGAACAGGCTCACACAGCCGAGGAGTTGACCGCGGAGGAAGCCCTCGCTGAGGCATCGGGACGGCAGGGAAAGCGAGCTGTGTGAGTCCGGCAGAAGTCGCCGTTCCGATAGAACCGGGTGCAGCCGCTGATAGGCCGGTCACATAAGGTTCTCCGGGTTGAGGCCCTCCAACTGCGGCAGCACGAACCGGCCGTCCTTGCGCACCAGCACCCCATCGAAGTAGATCTCGCCGCCACCCCGCTCCGGGGTCTGGATCAGCACCAGATCCCAGTGGACGCTGGAGCGGTTGCCGTTATCGGCGTCGTCGTAGGCCCTGCCCGGCGTGAGATGCAGACTTCCCTTGATCTTCTCGTCGTATAGAGTGTCCTTCATAGGATGCTCGATCTTCGGGTTCATCCCCAACGCGAACTCGCCCAGGTAGCGAGCGCCCTCGTCGGAATCGAGGATCTTGAGGAGCTTTTCGGGCTCATTGGCATCCGCATCGACAATCTTGCCATCCTTGAACGTGAACCGGACATTCTCGAACGTGACCCCCTCCTCGAGCGAGGGGGTGTTGTAGAGGATGCTGCCGTTCACCGAGTCCCTTACCGGAGCCGTGAACACTTCCCCGTCGGGGATGTTGTTCTTACCGGCCGCTTTCAGGATCGGAATCCCCTTGATCGAGAAGGTCACGTCGGTACCAGGAGCCGTGATACGCACCTGGTCCGTGCGGGACATCAGTTCCACCAGCGGGTCCATGGCCCTATCCATTCGCGCGTAGTCGAGAGTGGACACGTCCAGGCAGAAGTCCTCGAAGCCTTCGGAGGACATACCCGCCGCCTGGGCGGCCGCCGGCGTGGGGAAGCGGAGAATGACCCATTTCTTCTGCAAGTACCTCTCAATGAGCGGCTCACCCGCGAGCCGGGAAGCCTCAAGGGCGCCGGCCGGGATATCCGCGAACTCGGTGGCGTTCTCTCCCCCGACGATATAGATGCTCGCGTCCAGATCCTCGAGCCGCTTGATCGACCAGGAGACGTCGAGGTCCATCTGCGCCCGATCAGCCCCGAGCAGCCAGGCGCGTCGCAGTCGGGCATCGCTCACGCGCACGAAGGGTACGGCCTTCCGCGCGTAGGCTGCTTCGATGCAGGCTATCACCAGGTCCCTCCCGGCGATTTCGCTCTCGACGAGCAGCCTCTCGCCGGGCTGGATCTTGAGCGAGAAGTCGAGGAGGTTATCAGCCAGTATCTTCAGGCGCGGGTCTCTCATAGGTTGTTCCTTTCTCCGAGGTGCGCTTGTACTTGCGCACCGATTCCCGCAGAACGTACTCGATCTGGCCGTTTACACTGCGGAGCTCGTCTGCCGCCCAGGCTTCCAATTCCGCCCAAAGCTGCGGATCCATCCGCAACAGAAACCGTTTTCGTTCGGCCATTATGCCAGTACCCGCTCCTGCAATCGCGGCGCCTACGTGTACACCATGAGCTTCGCGCCCAGTCCCTATACTGTTATGATATCTTTATGATATCACCCGTTGATAGGAGAGTGGGCCGGCGAGCCCAGTCCGCCGCGGGGCGAGCTACAATCAGGGAGCCGGTCCCCTACCGCTTTCTTAGAGAGACACCGATGAAGGACTTTCCCGTGGTGATCGATATCGACGTGCGCTGGGGAGACATGGATGCTCTCGTCCATGTGAACAACATCGTGTATTTCCAGTACTTCCAGATGGCACGCGGGGCCTACCTCCAGGCCATCGGGATGCCACCGGCCGGACCGGCCTGGCACGACTTCGGCTGGGTGATCGGAGCCAACTGCTGCCGCTACAAGGCACCCGTCACCTTTCCCGATACGCTCTCGGTCTGGGCCCGGGTGGGCGCCCTCAGCGAGGACCGGATGCTCATGGAATACAGGGCGGTCAGCAAGAAGCTGGGCAAGGTGGCTGCCGAAGGTGAGGCCCTGGTCTTCGCCTACGATTTCGGGGCCGGAAGCAAGACCAGTATCAGGGACGATGTCAGGGAGAAGATCCTGGCCCTCGAGGGTCGGGAGCTACCCACGGTGCCGCGCGACGCGACCCGCATCAAGGATGACGGATGAGGCTTGTGGTGGGGAGATCGCAGGCAGCACACGTGGCCGGTCGAAACAGCGTCTTTCCTCACCGAAGGCAGCGTTTCCGGCCTGACTGCACCGGGGTATAGGCTCCGGAGTACCAGGGGGATCGATGAGGGCACCCGGGATATCAGGCCATCTTCCAGGCTCGGCGGCAGGGCTGGCTCTGGCCGACTTCTGGACTATGGACCCGGAGGCAAGGGACGAAGTGCTCCTCGAGGGGATCGCTGCCTCTCACGCCTATCATTACGAGCACAACACGGCCTATCGAGCCACCGTGGCGGTCCGGGGGGTAGGACCTGAGCTGGAGCCCGGCGACATGCCCCGCCTTCTGCGCACGACCGCCCAGGCTTTCAAGTCGTACGCGGACATCCTCGGCACGCCCTTCCCCCAGGACAGGGCGGCCGGATTCTTCGACTGGCTGGCCGACCAGTGCTCCGTGGAACTCTCTGCTCCCGGTCGAAGCCCCCGAGACCGCTATCGTTCTCTGGAAAGCCTGCTGAGGAGCGCCGAGCGAAGCTTCCCCGACAAAGGCTGGGAGCTGCTCACGTCGAGGGGAACGTCGGGCCGAATGACCTTGGTGCCTCGTAACCGACGCAGCATGGGACTCGCGGCCGAGAGCTTGCGCCTCGCGTTCGAGCGGTATGCGGGGCTGACCGCAAAGCATACCGCCCTGTTCATGGCTCCCAAGCGTACCCGCGTAGCCACGGCGCTGCTCGCCCGCCGGGCCATGCTGGCGGCGGGGATCGCACCCGACAGGCTCCACCACACGGTCCTGCTCGCGGCCACCCCTGATTTGGCCCGGTTGAGGGCCGGACGACCATACAGGACCGGCTGGCGCGGAGCACTCGAGAAACAGATCTCGCACCCGCTCCTCGGCGTCCTACAGTCTCGATTGGTGGAGGCCCAGGTGGTGGAAAGCGCCGTGGCCAGGCTGATCCCGGCCGCCGCCCACGGCGAGCCGGTGCTGCTCTTCGGTAGCCTGGACAGGCTGCACACCCTTGCCTCCTTCCTCCTCGAGAGTGGGCGCATGATGCCACTCGTCCCGGGCAGCGTGCTGTGCACGGTCGGAGGCCCCGGGGTGGGATCGGCGAGGACGAAAGGAAGCCTCGGAAGGCCGGCGCCAGCCGCAGATCCTGTCCAGGCCCGGATGCGGGAGGATCTACGGGAGGCCTTCAGGCTGGTCACTGAGGAGCGTCCGGCGATCAGAGACATATACTCTCTGGCCGAGGCCAACTGGGCAGCGGTGCAGTGCTCGAGGGGCCACTATCACATACCTCCATGGGTCTATGCCGCCACGGTCGACGATGACGACCGATGCCACGACGAGGGCCGTTCCACGGGCCTCCTCGCCTTTTTCGACCCGTTCGGCGGAGGGGACGTGTTCCCCGCCTTCTTCCGCACCACCGATCGCGTGACCCTGATCCGGGGCGGCACGTGCACCTGTGGGGAGACCGGCGACTACCTGGAGAAGGGGTCGATCCGGAGGACGGATCTTCCCGCAGTGACGGCACGGGAGCACGCGGCATGAGCGGCGTCGCCGGCGGGGCAAGACGCCGCAAGACCAAACGTGCGACGACTCTTGTGACGGCGGGGGGCAAAGCCGGTTTCGCCGGTTTCTGGTTTCCCGCGCCGCTGCGCGCGCGGTGTGCCGGTGAGGACGCCGCCTGGCAGGAGGTGATTCTTTCCCGAGGCCGGCTGTGCGACCCCGATTGCCCGGCCGGCGCAGCGGGGACCGTGACCGCCCGCTGGCCGGCGCTCTCCCGAGCGGAGTGGGCGGAGGTGGTGTCCGAACTTCGATCTGCCCGGGAGAGGGCTCCCCGCGGTCCTGACTACTGGACCCGTCTCCAGGCGGCATTGAACACCGCCGCCGTGCGCTTCGCCGATCCGGCCGACCCCTATCACAAGGCCGCCATGGAGGCCCTTCCTGCCGGCACCGGATACTCCACAGGGATGATAGCGGCCGCCCTCGGAGATCCAAGCTTGTGGAACCTGGACAGACTGGTGCACGCTGTCCGCTATCACCCCAACAAGGTGTGCAGTGTCAGATGGCGGCCGATACCCGGCCTGCCCGGGCGGGTGCGGTTCTTCCCGAGCAGGACGATCGACAGGGTGGCCGGGTGGCTCCCGGTGGCATACGAGATGCCCCTCTATCGAGCGGACATCCGACCGGATCTGGTCCTCGTGTATGGAGCGGGCGAGATGCCGGGCGCCACTCTTCTGATGACGCTCCTTTCGCTTTCGACCACCCTGCGGGGAGAGCCCCCGCTCCCCCGCCAAACACCTCCGCCGGTCACGCTCGTCCGCAGCTCTATCAGAGAGCCGATACTGCTGCCGCTGGTCTTGTCCGCCATCGAGGAGACCGATCCCGACCTCCTAGCCATGGTGGCCGTCTCCGTGTGGGACCAGGGGGACGCCCCGCTACAGCGACAGCTGCTCGGCGAAGCGGACTGCGTGTTGGCCGCGGGCGATGAGATGGCCCTGGCTCTGGCCGGCCACGCCCGGAGGATGCACGACCGGCCGCGCGTCCTGGTCCACCCGAAGAAAGCCGGCTTCACGGTGATCACTCGGGACGTCCTCGAGGTCGACTCGGTGATCGACGAAGAAGGGTGGATAGCCACCGGGGGCACGGAGGTCATCGACATTGTGGCGTTGCTCGCCGGCCTCGACTCTGCCCTCTGGGACCAGAACGGCTTCCCTGCCCCACGGGTGCACTTCGTCGAAAAGAACGGCATCGCCGACCCTGTTCCTGCCGAGTATGCCCGCCGCCTCACCAAGCGGCTGCGCCAGATCGCAGGAGTCATACCCCGGGGAGCCTGGCCGCTCCGCGATCTACGGGACCCCTTCGACCGCTACAAAGCCATAGAGGGTACGGACCGCTGGGGTAACGGGCTGAAAGTCATGTCCGACTACGGCGACCCCTTCGTCGTGGTGTTCGACGACCGCGCAGGACGGGAATCACGCCTCGACCCGAATGTCTTCGCCGCCATGGTGGACGAATGCCGCAGCCGGGTGATACTGGTCCGCACGGTGGACGACATCATGGAAGTCCCGTGGCGCTATCTACGCATGCTTCCCCGACAGTCGCTCCAGTCCGTGAGCGTGGCCACGGGACGGCCGGGGCAGGGCCCGACCAAACATTTCCTCGACTTCGCCACGGCTTGCGGCCTCCGGGGCGTCACGGCTATCAGCATGGTCGGCAAAGGGATGTACCCGCAATCCGCTTATTCCTGGGACGGCCTCTTGCCGCTGGACCTCATTGGGCGCCGGCCGCCCGGCTACTTCACCACCATCGACTTCGATTCGCCGTTCGAGGACATGATGGCGACTTATCGGTCCCACCTGACCCGCCTGGCCACGTTGCAGCCCGTGGACAAGGGGGGCTCGGAGGCCCCCTTCCAGGAGCGGGCCGGCGGCAATCCTACGGCCGCACCAGCAACACCGGAGCGGGGGCGCTCCGCACCACATCCTCGGTCACCGACCCCATGAACACGTGCCTGACCTCGGTATGGCCATGGGTGGCCATGACGATGAGATCGGCCGGCACTTCCGCGGCGACCGCAACGACGGCCGCAGCAGGCTCGCCCTCGACCACTCGGCTTTCGGCAGGGATCCCATCGGCAGCCAGAAGGGCCACCTTCTCCTCGAGGTGGACGCTCGCTTCCTGCTTCCGGAAGGCCGCCTCATCCAGGGTGTGGGCGTGGACGACATGCAGTAGGACGAGCTTCCCTCCCGACAACCGGGCAAGGGCGCCGGCCTGGTCGATCACGGCCTGATCGGTGGCGTCTCCCTTGAGGGGCACAAGTATGCATTCGAACATCAGAACGAACCTCCTACGAGAGTGTAGAGGAACAAGGTGTTGAGCGCGGTGAGCGCCAGGGTGGCCATTATGGCCAGGCTCTTCTCCACGGGCCCACTGCGGAACTCACCCATCACCTTCCTGCTGAAGACAAGCCACAGAAGCGGCAGGATGGTCAGCGGCAATTGGATGGTGAGGACAACCTGGCTGTAGATGAGGACGTTGAGCGGGTCGCTGGACAGCGCCACGACGGCCAAGGCCGGGATGGCAAGGACGAACAGTCCGACGCGGTAGAACGTGGTCCGAGGGTCCTCGGGCCGGCCGAGATATGCGGTGAGGACGTTCACCTCCGCCATGGCCGACGTGAAGCTGGACCCGAGCCCTGCGAACAGCAAACCGATGCCGAACAGCAGGCGGGCGACCGAGCCGGCCAGCGGCTCGAGGGTGGCGGAGGCCTGGGTGAGACTCTCGACCACCACTCCATTGCGGAAGAACACCGCCGCCGCGACGATCACCATGGCCGAATTGATCAACCATCCGAGCCCCATGGCGAGGAAGGTGTCCCCCATCTGATAGCGGATGAGCCTGCGCCGCCCCTCTACATCGTGTAACTGGGGACGGCTGAGGATCACGTTCGAATGAAGGTAGACATTGTGGGGCATGACCACGGCGCCCAACATCCCGATGGCCACCAACATGCTCGCCTTGCTGAGCCGGGGCACGAACCAGTTGCGGCCCGCTGCCGCCCAATCGGGGTGAACAAGCGCCAGTTCGACCACGTAGCAGACGGCGATGATCCCGATGAATCCAACCACGATGCGCTCGATGTGGCGGTAGCGACCGGTGACGATGAGCAGGATCTGGAGTGCCACCGTTATCGCTCCACCGACGACCAACGGTATTCCGAAGAGGATCTGGAAACCCAGAGCCCCGCCGAGCAGTTCCGCCACATCCGTGGCGATGCAGGCGATGACGATGCTGCCCCCGAACAGGGCTGTGAGCGGCTGGGGGGCGCGCTGGTGGATATTGTATGCCAGGCTATGCCCTGTGACGATGCCCAGACGGGCGGACATGCTCTGAAAGAGGATGAGCATGAGCGTTCCGAGGGTGATCACCCACAGAAGCGAGTAGTTGAACTCGCTGCCGCCGGCCACGTTCGTGGCCCAGTTTCCGGGATCGATGAATCCTACGGTGACGATGAACCCAGGGCCCAGGTAGCGCAGGAACCCCCGGCTGAAGAACAGGCGGAGCACGGCCGGGCGCTCGCCGCCAGGCTTCGCCCCTCGGGGCCCGGCAGGCTTCGCCCCCCGGCGCCCGCCTACGAAGGCAGAGCCGGGAGCGCGTCGTCGTACAACCATGCCTGGAAGAGAGAATCGATCTGCGCTGCCGGGACGTGGGAAGCGGTCTCTTTCACCAGAGCGATGAAGCCGGCCGTGGTCGCGTTGCCGTATGCGTGCCGTTCGGCCCAGGCTCGTAGTATGGCGAAGAAGCTCTCGTCACCCACGGTGAGCCTGAGCGCGTGAACGGTCAGCGCACCTCGCAGATACACACTCGTACCAAAGAGGTGATCCGGCCCCGGCCTCCCCGGCGGGGGCTCCAGGGACCGCTCGACCGCGGTGAGGCTGTCCTTCACCTGTGCTTCGAGCGCGCTTCGGCCCAGGTCGTGTTCCAGCCACAGCCAACTGGCATAAGTGGCAAACCCCTCGTTCAGCCAGATGTCGTCCCAACGCTCGATGGTGACACTGTCGCCGAACCATTGGTGGGCCAGCTCGTGAGAAAGAAAGAGCCCGCCCATCACCGGGTCCATCATCCGTTTCTCCACGACATCGCGGCCGAAGAGCGAGAGGGTCTGGTTCTCCATGGCCGCGCCACTTTCCGCGTCGGGCACCACCACGCCGTAGACCGCGAAGGGATAGGGCCCGAAGAGGCTCGCGAAGTAGTCGATGACCTCGCCCGTGCGAGCGAACGCTTTGTGAGCATCTGCAGCCAGGTCGGTGGCGAAGTAGTTGCGGATGGTCACGCCGCCGGCCGAAGTGGAGGTCTCCGTGAAAAACTCCCCGACATTGACCGCCGCAAGGTAGCTGGCCATCGGTTGGTCCATGGTCCAGGTGAAGGTCCGCTCACCGTCACCGGACCTTTCGCCGGTCAGCACACCGTTGGCGGCAGCCGTGTATCCGTCCGGCACGGTGAGGTTGAAGACGTAGGTGGCCTTGTCGGCGGGGGTGTCGTTGACGGCGTACCAGGTGGCGGCGCCCTGGGGCTCGTCCAGCGTGAAGATCGTGTCGCCCTCCCCCTGCCAACCCATGGTATAGAGCTTGGTGACGACCGGCCTCGGGACCCCGTTGTAGCGGATCTCGGCAGCGAAGCGGTCGCCTTCGCTGATGGTGGCCGGACACGTGACCTCCAGCTCGGCACCCTGGAGCTGGAAGCCGGCCGATCGGCCGTCGATGCTCACCTCCTCCACCGTCAGTCCCTGCAGGTCGAGATAGAAGACGGCAAGGTCCTGGAGAGCCACAGCGGTCACCACCTCTGTCCCGAGGATGTGACCGCCGGCCGGGTCGATGTCGAGGCTGATCTCGTAGGTCTCCACGTCGTACCCGCCGTTACCCATGGAGGGAAAGTAGGGGTCGCCGGAATCGGGAGAGCCGGCGGCAACCGGGAGAGTGGAGGCGGTCGACTCTGAGTTCTGGGGCGTGGTGGAGGGCGCAGTGGGGGACGAGGATCCGCCTCCAGTAACACTGGGCGTCACGATGATCTCGGGTCCGGCCGGACTGGTGGAGGTTGTCTGCCCGCCGCCGCAGCCGGCGGCAAGCAGTGCCACGAAAAGCACCGCCACGGCCATCACCGCAATGGCAACTGCTTGCGGCCCGCCAAGGAGCCGCCTGCTACGCCTCGGGTCCGAGCTCATCATCCACCCCCTGTACCGTACTGGGCACCAGGTCGTTCCTCGCAAAATCCACCGCTCCCGCCTTGCGCGAATACAGAATGCCCCACACGACCCCTACAGTGCAAAGGAAGGCCATGATCAGCACCATCACCGGAACACCGGTGGTCTCCGGCCCGAAGGCCTCGGACAGCCAGCCCATCGCCTGGGCACCGATGGGTGTGGTACCCACAAAGAGAAGGCCGTAGATGCTCATCACCCTTCCCCGCATGTGGCCCGGCACCGCCAGTTGCACCCTGGTGTTCGCGGTGGTCATGAAAAGGGTGCCCAGAACCCCCAAAGCGAACATCAGCGCCGTGGTGAAAGGCATCCACGGGGAGACGCCGGTCACTCCCAGCAACACCACGAACGACGCGGCGGACCCCAGCAGGAGTCGCTCGGTGGGCCTCCCCCGCTGGGCCACGAACAGGCCGGCCACCACCGCTCCGATCCCCATGGCGGTGGTAAGCCAGCCGAGGGTCCCCTCGCCCGCGTCCAGCACGTACTTCGTGATGAGCGGGGTGAGGGTGGTGAAGTTGTAGCCGAAGGCGCCGATCGCCCCCATGACGATGAGGATCACCATCACGCTGGGGGTGGAGCGAGCATAGCTCAGACCTTCCCGTATCTGGCCGAGCATCGGCGCCCGGGCCAGCCTGGGGACCAGGTGCAGGTCACTGGCCCGCATGGCGAGAAGGGCTACTATCACCGCGAGGAAGGTGGCGGCGTTGATGTAGAAGCAGGCGGCGTAGCCGACGGAGTTGAGGATGATGGCGCCGATCGCGGGTCCCACCACGCGGGCCGCGTTGAACTGCGTCGAGTTGAGGGCGATAGCGTTCAGTAGGTCCTCGGTGCCCACCATCTCGGGCACGAATGCTTGACGGATCGGACCTTCGACCGCGTCGATGGTGCCGCGGACGGCGGCAAGACCGTAGATGATGGTGACCGTGAGGAGGTCGGTGGACGTCAGCACGGCGAGAGCGAGGGCGATCGCGAGTTGAGCAGCCTCGCAGTAGATCATGGTGTGTCGCTTGCGCAAACGGTCGGCGAGCACTCCGCCGGGAAGGGAGAAAAAGAGGATCGGCAGGAAACGAACGGCGATGGTCGTTCCGAGGGACGCCGGCGAGTCGGTGAGAGTGAGCACCAACCAGCCAAGAGCCAGGTCCTGCATCCAGGTGCCGGCCAGCGACACCAACTGCCCGAACCAGAAGAGACGGTAGTTGCGGCCACGAAGTGAGCGGAAGGCATGAGAAGGGCTGCTCATCCCGGCGATTATAGCCGGGGGAAGCGGCGCCCCGTCGTTCGAGCATGAGCTGCGAGCCTACCCGGTCGTGGCCGCAGCACCGGCCGCCGCCGGTCGCCTCCAGCGCGGAAGCCGAGAACCTCCCCAGCGCACGCGTGGCGACCCATTACGCCGGGCAGTCGGACTACACGTGCAGCGTGCCCCGTCCAGGCCCCAGCCGCGACACCTCATCGCGCTCGAACACCGGCAGTTCGGCCGGCCGCCCATCTCGGAGGACCTCGAGCCCCGGGCCCTTTCCCAGGACCTCACCGATGTCGGTGACGGTGATGCCTGCGGAAGCGATGGCCTGGACGAGAGCGGCGGCGGCGACCGGGGCACACGTGATGAGGAGACTTCCGGAGCCGATGAGCCCCAGGGGATCCAGCCCCAGCAGGGAGCACAAGCGGGCGGTCTCAGGGTAGATGGGGATGCGGTCGAGATGGAGGCGCAGCCGGCGTCCGCCTGCTGCGCCCAGCTCCCGCACGGCCGTAGCCACGCCGCCCTCGGTCACATCGTGAAGTGCCGACACCCCGGGGAACAACCTGGCAATCCCCGCCTCCTCCAGGATGCTGATCCGGTCGAGAAAGGAGGCACACTGCTCCACTTCGTCCGCGCTCATGCCGGCCGCCAGCAGCCTTGCCCCATGCTCCCTGGCGACCAGCCCGGTCCCCTCCACCGCCACCCCTTTGGTGAGGAGCACCCGATCCCCCTCCTGCATAGCCCGCTTGTCCAGCAGCCGGCCCGCCGCCGCAGTCCTCCCGGTGAGCGGGGCAGTCCCCGCATCGGGGGCAAGCGCAGCGGCTGCCGTGGTCTGCGTGGTCCCCGCCCTGTGGGCTTTGGTGGCCGCCGTGGACCGCGCGGTCCCGGCCATCGTGCCCACCACCAGAGGACGCGTCACGGCGTCGGTGATCTCCGTGTGCCCTCCGCAGAGCGCGACGCCGTGCTCTCCGCAGATTGCGTGGATCTCCGCGACCAGCGCCGCGACCTCAGAGGCCGTGGACCCGGGGGGGAACAGCAGTGTGGTGAGGAGCCAGCGCGGCCTCGCCCCCATGGTTGCCACGTCGTTCGCGTTCACCAGCACTGCGTAGCGCGAAAGTTCCTCGGCCGCCAGGGTCACCGGGTCGGAGGCCAGCACCAGTACCTCGTCCTCGCTGATGTCCAGGGCCGCCGCATCCTCACCGATTGCCGCGCCTACCAGGACCGAAGGGTCGCCGGTGCTGAGCCTGGCCAGCGCCTCCCGCATGAGGTCGGGCGGCAGTTTGCCCTGAGGCAGCGGTAGACCCCGGCGGATCACTGCGAAGGCCTCGCCCAGCGTGTGGACGACGAAGTCGGCCCCGTGCCCGTGGAACGGCCCAGTCGGGTCGTTGCGCAGGTACATGGCGAGAGCGCCGGCCTGCTTTCCAGCCTGGATGTCGTAGGCGTAGTCGCCGATCACCAGCAACTCAGCCGCATCCACCCCCAGCCGTTCGGCCGCATAGAGGACCCCATCCGGGCGCGGCTTGGGGCTCAGGGGCAGATCTCGAGTCACGATCACCCGAAAGAAGGCGGGGTCCATGCCGGCAATCTTGGCCAGCGAGCGCTCCACCGACTCCCGAGTGTTGCGGGTGATGATGCCCAAGGGCACGCCGAGGTCGCACAGGGCCCGCACCAGTTCGGTGGCCCCGGCGTTCTCGCGAGTCCTCTCGGTCGCCTCCATCTCCATCGCCTCCAGGGCGGCCTGTTTGACCCGCCGCTCCTCCGAGTCGGTCAGCCCGGCGAGAAACTCGAGTAGTCCCATCCCGGCCGGACAACCCACGGCCCTGCGCACGGCGGCGAAGTCGAGCGCGTCGGGTACGGTGAGCGTACCATCGAAGTCGAACACCACCGCGGAGATCCTGTAGGGCTTGGTTCGCACGGGGCCCGGCGCCATGACGTCTCCTAACCGAGTTGCGTCGCCCGACGGGCCTGCCAGAGCGCGAGAATGCCGGTGAGAGTGGCGAATCCCAGCACGACCCCCGCTCCGATGAGCAGCGGCCGAGTCTGCCATCCGTCGATCAGCAGTGAGCGCATCGCGTCGTAGATGTAGGTGGTGGGGTTCACGGTGGCCGCCCATTTGAGCCAGGTGGCTCCGAGGTACGCTTTGGGCACGAAGGTCGTCGACAGAAAGATGAGGGGGAAGAAGGCGAAGGTCGCCGCCTCGGCGGCCGCTGCGTTTCTCGTCTTCAGGGACACTGCCACCGCATAGCCGGCGAACGCGATCCCCCACAGAAAGGCGTAGAAGACCACGAGCACCATCCCGCCTACGCCGGAAGCCGATCGCAGCCCGAGGACCACACCGAGCAGGAGGATCACGATGACCTGAGCCACGAGCAGAGCCGCCCCCGCGATCATCGGTCCCCAGACGAGAGCTAGCCGGGAACTGCGCGTGAGAAGGAGCTTGGTGAAGTATCCGGACTCGATGTCGCGGACGAGTAACTGCCCGGCGTTGCCGGCACCGCCCACCGAAGCCGATACGATGGCGACCGGGATAATGAAGGCCAAGTATGAGCCTTTGAACCCCGGTAGGTTGGCTACGGACGACAGCCCGGAGTTGAAGACGAACAGGAAGAACACGCTGATAGCGATGTTCGGGATGAGAGCCGCCGGCACCCGCAGGCTGTTGCGCAGCGAGCGCACCACGAGGAGAAGGATGTCCATCATGAGGGACGCCCCTGGTCTGCGCCCCCGTCGTCCGGCTCGTCCGGGTCTGCGGCGACTTCGCCCTCGCCGTCCGGAGCCACCGCTCCTCCCGACCCTCCCGGCGCCTTCTTCGGGCTCATCCGGTGCCCCGTAGCCTCGAGGAAGACATCATCGAGCGTGGGCTCGCTCACCGTCAAGCCTTCGAGACTCAGTCCGGTCCGGTCGAGAACCCGCACCAATTCCGGCAGACGACCGGCGGCGGTATCGAAGTAGCACAAGAGGTTGGCCCCGTCCAGCCGGTGGTCCGGCGCCTGCCGGCCCAAGACTTCCGCGGCGCGGGCGGCATCAGCGTCCGAGCCGAATGACAGCTTCACCACTTCGTTCCCGATGCCCTTCTTGAGACTCCCGGGCTCCCCGCGGGCGACGATGCGGCCCCGGTCGATGATGGCCACTTCGTCGGCCAGCTTGTCCGCCTCTTCCAGGTACTGGGTGGTGAGGAAGATGGTCATACCCTGCTCGCGGTTGAGGCGGCGCACCTCCTCCCAGATGCTCGTCCGGCTGACAGGGTCGAGACCGGTGGTCGGCTCGTCCAGGAAAAGCACAAAGGGATCGTGCACCAGCGCCAGAGCGAGGTCCAGGCGGCGTCTCATGCCTCCGGAATACTGGCCCACCTTCTTCTTGGGGTCCACGTCCTGCAGGCCCACCGTTTCCAGGAGTCGCTCCGCGGTGGCCCTGGCCCGCTCCCTGTCGGCCCGGAAGAGGCGGGCCTGGAGAATCAGCATCTCGCGAGCCGTCATCAGACTGTCGAGACCCACCTCCTGCAGCGCGACGCCCACCCGCTCACGCACCTCTCCCTGCTGCTTCGAGACATCGAACCCCGCGACTCTCGCAGACCCCGAAGTCGGCTTGAGAATGGTGGTGAGCATGCGCACCGTCGTTGTCTTGCCCGAGCCGTTCGGACCCAGGAAACCGAAGATGCGCCCGGACCCGACGGAGAGGTCGACCTCGTCGACGGCCCTGAGGTCTGCGAAGACCCGGGTCAAACCGTCTGCCCATATGCTTCCGTCGACACTCATGGCTGGGAATTATCGCCTGCTTCAGGTGAGGAAGTAAAGCAGGGCCGGGACGACGGCGATGGCAATCATGGTGGTGAGTAGCACGACCGAGGCGACCAGTTCCTCTTCGTTCTTGTACTTCGCGGCCAGTACGGACACGAACACGGCGGAGGGCATGGCCGCCTCGAAGAGGACGACTGCCCGGTTCACGCCGGCCAGGCCCAGCAGCCAGACGGCAAGCAGCCCGAACGCGAACCCGCCCCCCATCCGGAGGACACCTGCTGTAGCCGTCAACGAGATCTGCCTGAACCGGAACCGCCCGATGCTCACCCCCAGGATCAGCAGCATGAGGGGCACGCCTGCTCTGCCGAGCAGGTCCACGGAGCGAAAGATCGCGTCAGGAACAGGTACCCGCGAGAGGTTGAGGGCCAACCCCAGCACAGCCGCGTAGATGAGCGGGGTCTTGAGCATCGCCCGCAGACCCTGCTTGATGTCCGTCTCCCCCGATGCCACGTACACCCCGAGCGAATTCAGGAGGAGCTGCGCTGGAATGTACATGAGGATCGCGAGGGCGGTGCCCTCTGCGCCGAAGGCCAGGTAGAGGATGGGCAGGGGTATGTTGACCGAGTTGTTGAATACGATGGGCAGGTAGAGCCCGGAGTGTTTCTGTCGCAGGACGCCGAACAGCGTCAAGGCCAGGGTCAGGGTGCCGGCCATGATGATGAGGACGGCCGCCCACAACCTGGCGGCGTCGGCGAAGACGATCGTGCTGCCCAGCATGGAACTGAAGGCCAGCGCCGGCACCGCGACATACATAGCGAAGTCGACGAGGGGCGCCATGTTGGCCCTGGTCAGCCGGCCGAATAGGTAGCCGACGACCACGGCGAATATGGTGGGGCCGATGATGTTGACTATCTGCTGCACCCCGCCAGGGTACACAGCGCCGGCGCTCGCGGAAAGAGCGGCCGCCGCATGGCGGGACGAGCGAGGAGCGCCGGGCGGATGCGCAACCGGCCTGTAGATGATATAAGTGCCTGCATGGACGAAACCCTCTTCTATCACTGGCTGGCAATCGGCTGGATGGCTCTTGCGGCAGTGACCTTCGTGGCCCTCTTCTTCGTGACTGCTCCATATGGCCGTTTCACCCGGGGAGGGTGGGGCCCGCGGATCGAGTCACGGTGGGGGTGGATGTTCATGGAGTCGCCCTCACTCATCGCCATGATCGTGCTCTTTGCGATCGGGGACGAGCGCAGCAGCCCGGTAGCCATCATCCTTCTCGCCCTCTGGATCGCCCACTACTTCCACCGGTCGTTCATCTACCCTTTCCGGCTCCACAGCAGCCGGCAGAGCATGACCCTGTCGGTGATCCTCATGGCGGCTGTGTTCAACGTGGGCAACGGCTATCTGAACGGCCGCTACCTTTTCGCCCTTGGTCCCGGCCTTCCCGACTCCTGGCTGCTGGATCCACGCTTCATCGCGGGCTTCATCCTTTTCTGTTCCGGCTATGCCCTGAACCAGCACTCGGACAAGGTGCTGATCGGCTTGCGGAAGCCGGGTGAATCGGGCTACAAGATCCCCCGCGGCGGTGGCTACCGCTTCGTGAGTTGCCCCAACTATCTGGGGGAGATGGTGGAGTGGGCCGGCTGGGCCCTCATGGCGTGGAACCTCGGCGCCCTCGCCTTCTTGGTCTGGACCGTCGCCAACCTCGCCCCCCGGGCTTTCCGGACACACCGCTGGTACCGCGAGGAGTTCCCCGACTACCCGGAGGGGCGCAGGGCGCTCATCCCGTTCGTACTCTAGAATCGATGGATCAGGAGAGGAAGTGAGAACAGCTACACAGGTACGTAGCAACGCCCCGGTCGCCCGGAGTGTGTTCTGGGTGATGATCTCGCTCTTCGCCTGGGAGATCTACCAGGCGGTGCGCTCTCAGGCGGCGATCCCGTCCGGTTCTTGGTCGCATCCCTGGTTCGATCTAGTCCTCCTCACCCTTCTGCCGGCGTTTTCGGTCTTCGCCTTCACCCGACTCTTCCTCGTGCTCACGCAGTCGAACCGCGGGACGCTCAACGTATACGCCGTGATCTCGAGCCCTTACGCGGCCATGTTCTGGGTGGGACTCGCTATCGGGTTGATCGGCTACGGCATACACACCGCGGCCCACTCTCTCGCCCGAGCCATGCCGGACGTGCTCGCCAGAGGCGAGTTCGCCGGCAAGGTCGATTTCCTGGATGTGCAACTCGGCTACCTGGTGCTCGGGTTCGGGTTCTTCCTGGCCACCATCGCCCTCATCCTCCTCGGTCAGGGCCGGGCCCAGAGACTCTCGGGGGGCGAGAGGCTCCTTTTCTTCATCGGATCATTGGCCACCTACGGCGTGGTGATCGTCTATATGGGCGTGGGAGGCGGGCAGATCTTCGCGGCCATAGCCGCCAGCGTGGTCATCTGCGTCGTCAGTTTCTGGATCCTTCCCCCCTCGGAGGTCACTCTCGACCCCATTGGGGCGTTCATCACCCCCGGAACGTTGGCTGCGCTCCTGACCCTGATCGTCTGGACAGTCATCGTCGGGGGACAGCCCACATGGCCATAAATCGGTGATCCGGGCGGACCGCCGGTCGCCGGGAGTAGACCGGGCGCGACACTGACGGTGCCGGCCATACCGGGCCGGATGAGGCGCCGTGTCGAGCGGGAAGCCGGGCGAAGCCGGCCCGGTCTCCATGGGCTATAATCGCGCCTGCTTGAGGCGGACGCCCCGCATTGCGGAGTGGTGTCCGAGATGGCTTAAGGAGCACGACTGGAAATCGTGTAGGCGGGAGAACCCCGTCTCGAGGGTTCGAATCCCTCCCACTCCGCCTCTGCTCCAGCGGTAGAGACCGACTCCTCTCCAGGCCTGGATTCCGAACCCGCGAGGGCGCGAGCGCAGAGGAGACAGTCCGGTGGACTGTCGAGTAGCGAGCGGTCTGAGCCGAGCCGGAGGCGAGGTGAGGACGGCAGGTGCGAAGCACGTGCGGCGAATCCCTCCCACTCCGCCTCTGCTCCAGCGGTAGAGACCGACTCCTCTCCAGGCCTGGATTCCGAACCCGCGAGGGCGCGAGCGCAGAGGAGACAGTCCGGTGGACTGTCGAGTAGCGAGCGGTCTGAGCCGAGCCGGAGGCGAGGTGAGGACGGCAGGTGCGAAGCACGTGCGGCGAATCCCTCCCGGTCCGGCCCATTCGGCTATTGGCCACGCCCCATCCGCGCTACACTCATGCCACCAGCCGCCAGCATAGGAGGGGTGACATGTTCTGCCCGGAATGCGGAGAGACTGTCCCTGAAGGCGCGAAGTTCTGCAAGGCCTGCGGCGCGCCAGCCCCTGCGGCAGGAGGCTCGGCCGATGTAGCGGCCGACGCGCCGGGCGACATGCGGAACGACCCGCCGGCCGATCAGCCGACCGAGCCGTCTGCGGCGCCCTTGGACCAGACCCCGCCACCACCGGCGCCTCCGGCACCGGAGCCTCCCCCCGCCCCGATCCCGCCGCCGTCCGCAGCCCGGTACCCTTCGCCTCCCCCTCCTTCAACGTGGACTCCACAAGGCCCCTCCGGCCCGCCGCCGACCGGGCGGAGACAAGGCCTGCTGCCCGGTCTTGTCGCCGCCATCATCATCGTGCTGGCCGGGCTGGGGGTCGGCCTCTACTTCGGGCTGTTCCGCGGGAGCACGACCGCCGAGACGGTCGATTCGACATCGACAAGTGTTGCCATGAGTACCACCACCGCGCCGCTCGCTACGGCCACCACTGTTCCTGTGACAACGACCACCTCCCAGCCGGTCACGACCACCACGCAGGCGCCCACCACGACTACTGAGGACCCCGCCGCCGTCCTGACGGCCAGGGTGGGCGAGTGGATGCGTCTTCTGGAATCGATCCCCAACAGCGGCGACGACCTTACTCCCCAGATCGCGGCGTTTCTCACTCCTCAGGATGTCGCTCAGGCCCGGGCGCAGGATCTCGTGGAGTGGTGGAGCGACCCCGGCGACGAGACCGCCGTCATCGCGGCGGATCCGTTCGAGAAGGTGGAGAGCATCGTCTTCGAAGGCTCCGATGCAACCGTGGTGTGCTCGCTCGCGCTCCAGTGCCGCGACGGATACAACACCCGGGGGCTGGTATCCCTTGGATGGGCGCTCGAAGGCGGCCAGTGGTTGCGCAAGGCTTGGTTCGACCCGCCTGCCCCGGGGAACGGAGCGACGGCCCCGTTCGCGGGCTCTGTCCTGGCCGGTGACCTGCTTTGGTGCCCCGAAGTGCTGCACGAGCTGAAGCACCTGGCGCTGGACGAGGGCCCAACCACGCCGGGCATGTTCATGACCATCGAATTCTACGTGGAAAATCGCGCAGATACGGCTGTCGCCCCGGGCGGCTGCGAGGTGATCGCGGAGGACTCGAGCGGCACTCTGTACTCGCCGTCGGAGGCGGCCGATAAGTGGTGGACCGGCGACGTCGAAGCACGAAACACCGAGATAGCCCCCGGGGAGTACACATACGTCTGGTACACGTTCGAGGTCCCGGAGGGGGCCGACCTGCGGAGCTTCCGCTACTGGGTACTCCTTCCGGGGATCTAGCCCGTCGATCTGTGGGGCGAGGCTGGTCGCGAGCGCTACCCGGCATCTGGACCGCCCGCCGGCAGATATGCCGGATGCACTCTCCTGGGGACCACTCCTGTATACTTCCTGCCGACCGTGCTAGGTGGGGAGCTAGCGGTGCCCTGTACCCGCAATCCGCTTCAGCGGGACGGAATCCCCACCCGAGGAGCGAGCCTGTGAGGTCTGACGTCGGCAAGTGGTGCTGACGGCCAGGTCCTGCGCAATGGGAATCCGTGAACCGGGTCAGGACCGGGAGGTAGCAGCCCTAAGCGGACCTTTCCATGTGCCGTGGGGTAGCTTGGCTTGAGCCGGCTACCGGCGGACGCTCGGAGGCCTGTCTTCGAAGGTGGGTGCACGGTCGTTTCCATAGCTCGAACGGGTAGAGTGGAGGGTGATGAGCGGCACCCTCACCGACATCCTCATCGCACTGGCGGTCGCGCTGGCCGTCACTCTCATCTTCGGCAGGCTCCGGCTGCCCGTGCTCGTGGCCCTCTTCGTCGCGGGAGCCCTCGTGGGCCCCCACAGCTTCGGCCTCATCGGAGATCCCGAAGAGGTCGAGGGACTGGCGGAAGTAGGGGTGATATTCCTGCTCTTCACCCTGGGATTGGAGTTCTCGTTCCGCCGCCTCGTACGGCTGGCCGGGCCCATTCTTGTGGCCGGGCCGGTGCAGGTGGTCCTCACCGGAGCGATCGGGACCGGAGTGGGCCTCGCCTTCGGGGTGCCGGTACGGGAAGCCGTTGTGGTGGGGATGCTGGTGGCCCTCAGCAGCACGGCCGTGGTCCTCAAGACTCTGTCCGAACGGGGAGAGATGGACGGCCCCCTCGGCCAGACCAGTTTCGGTGTGCTGGTCTTCCAGGACGTACTGGTGCTGCCGCTCATGCTCATCCTGCCGCTGCTCTCCGGGCAGGGACTGAAGACTTCCTGGGGCCCTCTGACCATCATCCTCGTGGCTCTGGGCGTCGTGGCCGCGCTTTTCGTGGGCAGCAGGTGGTTGGCGCCCCGCCTCCTCTACGAGGCAGCCCGGGTGCGAAGCGGCGATGTCTTCCTCATGGCCGTGGTGACCATCTGCTTCGCGGTTGCGGGAGTGGCGGCGAGCATCGGGCTATCGCTCGCACTGGGAGCCTTCCTCGCCGGGCTCATCATCTCGGAGGAGTTCAGCCATCAGGCCCTCGGATACGTCCTTCCCTTCCGTAATCTGCTTGTCTCGTTCTTCTTCGTTTCTGTAGGTATGCTCCTCGATTTACGATTCCTGGCCGACCACTGGTGGTGGGTGATCTTGGGGACTATCGGGCTGATGACGGTGAAGTCCATCACCGGGTCTCTGGCGGTGATGGCCCTCCGCTACCCGCTTCGGGTGGCGGTGGGTTCCGGTCTCACCCTGAGCCAGGTGGGAGAGTTCTCCTTCGTGCTGGCCGCCGTGGCAACCAGCAGTTCACTGTTGCCCCATGACACCTATCAGGGTTTCCTCGCCGTCGCCGTGCTCAGCATGGCCGTCACTCCCCTTCTGATGGGACAGATCCCCCGTGTATCCCGGCTGCTGCAGAAGACCCGCCAGCCAGGATGGCTCAGGACCAAAGCCACGCCCGGCGGCCAGGAGCGGGGCATGTCCGGCCACATGATCATCATCGGCTACGGGATCAACGGACGGAATCTGGCGCGGGCAGCGCGGGAGGCCGAGGTCCCCTACGCAATCGTGGAGATGAACCCGCAGACGGTGCGCCGGGAGGCGGCGGCGAAAGAGCGCATCTTCTTCGGGGATGCCACCAATGAGGGCGTCCTCGTCGGGGTGGGTGTGGAAAAAGCCCGGGTGGCAGCCGTCGTCATCGGCGATCCGATCGCCACCCGCAGCATCGTGGCCCAGCTCAGAAGGCTGAACCGGGAGTTGTACATCATCGCCCGCACCCGCTTCGTCTCAGAAGTGCAGATGCTGTACACCCTGGGCGCCGACGAGGTCGTGCCGGAGGAGTTCGAGACATCTATCCAGATCTTCCAGCGCACCGGCCGCTTTCTGGGCCTCGGCGACGATGCCCTGGCCAGGCTGGCCGACTCCATCCGAGAGGACAACTACGAGATCTGGCGGCGCGAACCCTAGGTGTGACCGGGCTTCCGAGGAGCGAGTGCGTCCGGGACGGCTGATATAATCTCACGCATTCGGCGAGCCCTGATGAGGCTGCTTGCAGGCGGTGCCTCGCCGCGGGAATGTAACGGGTATGCGCGAGAGAAGGACCCCTCGGCCCATGGCTATCTCCCTGTATCGCAAGTACCGTCCGGCCCGTTTCGAGGATATCGTCGGGCAGGAACACGTCGCCCGCACACTCATCAATGCCATCAACCAAGACCGCGTGAGCCATGCCTATCTCTTCACCGGTCCGCGCGGCACGGGCAAGACGTCGACCGCCAAGATCTTGGCCATGGCCCTCAACTGCGATGCGGGCCAGGGCAAGGCCACCGCTCATCCGGACGGCACCTGCCCGCATTGCGAGGCCATCCGTCGAGGCAGCGCCATGGATGTCATCGAGATGGACGCCGCTTCCAACCGCGGCATCGACGATATCCGCGATCTGCGCGACAAGGTGCACTTCTCGCCCGTCGAGGGCCGGATGAAGATCTACATCGTGGACGAGGTGCACATGCTCACGACCGAGGCCTTCAACGCCTTGCTCAAAACGCTCGAGGAACCACCGGAGCATGCCGTTTTCGTGCTCGCGACGACGGAACCGCACAAGGTGCCGGCCACCATACTGTCGCGCTGCCAGCGGTTCGACTTCCGGCGGCCGGGCATCATGGAGGTGGTGGGCGTACTGGCGAACATCGCCCGGCAGGAGGGCATCGAGGTGGCGGAAGCGCCTCTCACTGTCATCGCCCGGGCGGCCGGGGGCAGCTTCCGCGACGCCATCGGCATCCTCGATCAGCTCTCCACCTACTCGGGCGGCGCCATCACCCTGGAACAGACTCTCGACATGCTTGGGCTGGTCCAGCAGGACCTGCTTTTCGAGGTGGTCGATCTCGTACACGAACGCGACACCCAAGGGGCCCTGCTGTTCGTGGAGCGGCTGAGCCAAGGGGCCACCGACTATGCCCAATTCATTAAGGATCTTCTCGGCCATCTGCGCGACGTGTACGTGGTCAAACACACGGGCGAGGTCCCGTCGAGCGTGGCCATGACGGAGGACCACCAGCAGGTGCTGCGCAGTCAAGCCTCGCGCGTATCTACCGCGGAGACCGTCGCCTTCATCGACCTCTTGGGGGAAGCACTCCGCTCGGTTCGCCAGGGGTCGGACGCCCGGCTGGAGCTGGAACTCGTGCTCATCAAAATGACGGCGGCCCACACGCTGCAGGCCCCGCCGGGATCGTCTCGTTGGACCGACGCGCAGACCCCGCCCCATCCGGGCGCCGCGCAGCCCCAGCCGGGCGCCGCGCAGCCCCAGCCGGCGGCGAGCCGCTCTTCGGGGCCCCGGCCGGCCGGACCCCGCCCGGCCGCGGGCAGTCCCGGCACGACTCACTCTGCCGCGACCCGCCCTGCTGCCACGCCGCAGCAAGCGGAGGCGCCGGCCCCGACGCCAAGCCCCGCCCCCACTCCTACCGCCGACGAGGCGAAGCCGGCGGCCGCTCGGGCAGCCGCACCGCCCAAGGCGGCCCGGCAGTCGAAGCCACGACCCGTGCACGCCGATGACGCCGCCTGGACCGAGGAACCGGCAGATCCGGCCTGTGTTGAGGAGTCCTGGGATGAGGCCGTGCCCATCGAGCCGCAGTCGGCTGCAGCCCCGGCTCCCAACCCGTCCGCAGCCGACGAGGGGGCCACCACAACGGCCACGCTCGACCTTACCGAATCCGAAGCCGGTCGCGGCATCCCCGCCGACCTCGACCACCTTCGCCGAGTCTGGCCACTCGCTCTCGAAGCAGTCAAAAGACGGCAGCCGGGTCTCTTCGCCGTCCTTTCCGAGGGACGGCCGGAGAGTGTCGATGGCGACACCGTAGTGGTGAAGTTTCCAGCCGGGTACAAGTTCCAGGCCGACATGGTCGCGCGCGGCGACAATCCTCGGATCATCGGCGAGGCGCTCCGCGAGATCGCCGGACGGCCCCTGAAGATCGTCACCCGGGTGGCGCAGCAGGAGCGGCCGGAGCCGGAGCCCCAGGAGGAAGATGCTAGAATCCTCAGCAAAGAGGAGCTTTTGCAGCGGCTGAAGCAGGAATTCGACGCCCACGTCATCGATGACGGACCCGTCCGCTAGGACTCTTGTCAGGAGGCACGGTGAACCCCAACTACAACAAGATGATGAAGCAGGTCCAGAAGATGCAGGCCGACATGGCCAAGATGCAGGAGAACCTGGCCAACGAAGTGGTCGAGGCTTCCGCAGGCGGAGGTATGGTCACCGTCGAGGTTACCGGCGCCATCGAGATCAAAAGCATCAAGATCGACCCGGCGGCCATCGACCCCGAGGACCCCGAGATGCTCGAGGACATGATCATGGCGGCCACCAACGAGGCGCTGCGGTCCGCGCAGGAGCTGGCCAACAAGAAGCTTGGTGGCATCACCGCAGGTCTCAACATCCCCGGTCTGCCCTTCTAGGGCGCAGCGAAGCCTGACCCGCCGCCGACACGCCTGCAGCCTGACCGGTCCCGCATGTTCAGTCCCACCGTCCAGAAGCTCGTCGACGAGCTGAGCAAGCTGCCCGGCATCGGCCCGAAGACGGCGCAACGCCTGACTTTCCATCTCCTCAAGCTTTCCCCCGAGGACGCCCTGCCCTTGGCCCATGCACTCATCGAGGTCAAGGAAGTGGTGCGGTTCTGCGATCGCTGCTTCAACCTCACTGAGCAGGACATCTGTGACATCTGCCGCCATCCCGGCCGGGACGCCGGCACCATCTGCGTGGTCGAAGAGCCGGGCGACATCATCAGTATCGAGCGCACGCACGAGTATCGGGGCCTCTACCACGTTCTGGGGGGAGCCCTCTCCCCTCTCGACGGGATCGGCCCTGAGAAGCTGCACCTGGCCGAATTGGCCGAGCGTGTGCGCGACGAGGGGATCCACGAGGTGATCGTGGCTACCAACCCGACGATGGCCGGCGAAGCCACCGCCCTCTACATCGTCGAAGAACTGCGCCACTTCGTGAATGCGGGCACCCTTCGCATCACCCGCCCGGCAGCAGGCCTCCCCATGGGTAGCGACCTGGAATATGCGGACGAGGTCACGCTGGGTCGGGCTTTGGCCGGGAGGCGGGAACTCTAGTTCCGCCAGTTGCGCCCCGTCTCCTGCTTGGTAAGCCCGCTGTACCGCGCCGGGAAGAACTGGACGTTGGCCGTGACCGGCACGCGCTCAGGCTTCTTCAGCATGATCGCGTCGATGAGAAGCCGCACCCGGTCCATATACTCCTGCCGAATCGAGTCGTCGGCGAACTGGACACCCCGCCCCGCGAGCCATCGTTCGAACCGCCGCTCACGGCGCTCGCTCCAGTCCAGCTTGTTCCAGCCATCAAATATCGGATCGGAGGTACCCCAGCCCATCTGCGCTCCTCGCTCTTACCCGTAACATCGTATACGAACTTAACCCAGAAGGGCAGCCGCTCGCCGGGCGTCCTCCCCGCCGATGACGCCCTCGACAGCGGCTTCCTTCCGCAGCGCGGAGCAACCGGCGACGCCCGGCGCCGGCAGAAGCGCATCCCTTAAAAATCGGATACTATTCAACCGCCTGTAACTCGAAGAGCGGAGCAGATCGACGTGGCGGACAAAGAGAAGTCCTCACCCAACGTGGTCCCATCCACGGCAGATGCCTTCGGCTCCCAGTACGTCGTCATCGACGAACCGGAGCGCAAGGCGGAACGCACGAACATCATCGTGATGAAATTCGGAGGGACGTCGGTGGCGGATGCCACCTGTATGAAACGGGTGGCCCAGCGGATCGTCGATGCTCGAAAGCAGGGACACCCAGTCGTAGCGGTGGTGTCCGCCCGAGGAGACACCACAGACGATCTCATCGAGATGGCCAAGGAGATATCGGCCAACCCTCCCGCCCGGGAGATGGACATGCTCCTGTCCGCCGGCGAGCGCATCTCGGCCGCGTTGGTGGTCATGGCCATCCACGAGTTGGGCTACGACGCCATCTCCCTCACCGGTTCGCAGGCCGGCATCCTCACCGACACGACGCACACGAAGGCCAAGATCCTCGATATCAAGCCCAGGCGCATCGTGGAAGCTCTCGCGCAGAACAAGATCGTGCTGGTGGCCGGTTTCCAGGGTGTGTCCACCGAGCACGACGTGACGACGCTCGGGCGCGGAGGTTCCGACACCACTGCCGTCGCCCTGGCAGCAGCCCTCGGCGCAGAGGCCTGCCAGATCTTCACCGATGTGGACGGGGTCTATACGACGGATCCACGCATCGTCCCGGAAGCCCGCAAACTGGACTTCATATCCAACGACGAGATGCTGGAACTCGCGGCCAGCGGCGCGAAGGTCATGATGCTGCGCAGCATCGAGGTCGCCCGCCGCTTCGACGTGCCCCTCTGGGTACGCTCCAGCTTCACCGACGCCCCCGGCACCCTCATAGGACAGGTACGATCAGGTATGGAACAGGCAATAGTCTCCGGTGTGACCTATGCTCTCGACGACGCGAAAGTGACGGTCCGCGGCCTGCCCGACAAGGTGGGCGAAGCAGCCAGCATGTTCACCGCTCTGGCCACGGCCAACATCAACATCGACCTCATCATTCAGAACGTATCCGCCGACGGCAAAGCCGACATCTCCTTCACCGCCGCCGAGGACGACCTGGGTAGGATAGACAAGGTCTTGGGCGCGATGAAGGATGAGCTTGGCTTTTCCTCCATCGATACCGACCGGGACGTGGCCAAAGTGACCGTCGTGGGCGCCGGGATGCGCACCTACCCAGGGGTGGCGGCCAAGATGTTCCAGGTGCTCGCCGACAACGAGATCAACATCGAGATGATCTCTACCAGCTCCATCAAGATCAGCTGCGTCATCCGCGGCGAGGACGTACAGAAGGCGGTGAAAGCCATCCACAGGGCTTTCAAGATGGACAAGGAGTTGGTGAGCCGCGAGGAGATCTTCAGCTAGCGGCGCCGCCGGCCCGGCACCGGCCGGCGCAGAGTAGGCGGCTCTGCGCCCGACGGCGATGGCGGATGCGCGAGGTAGTAGCGTGCCGCGCTCAGCTGGGTGGTTCTTGTCGATGAGCGCGTGAAGCTGAACGGAGAGCCCTCTGGCGGAGCCTAGGCTGCTCCCGCCTCTCTCCGCAGCGCAACGCACATCCCGAATGCATGGAAA
>CAZWAR010000012.1:0-37252 GCA_964631965.1 uncultured Gaiellales bacterium | reverse complement strand
TCTCCTTCATGCTCGCCATGGCTTCTACGAGTTCGTGGGCCACTTTCGGCTCCTTTCCTGTTTCGGGTGACGCCGCACCCCTCCGGCCGGTCCTATGTACCGACACCGCTTACGTACCGTGTCTGTTTCCGCGCCCCTTTCGGGCTCGCACGCTCTTCGAGCAGCCGCGCTCCTTTCAAGGCCTCGCGATGTGCACCGACTCGCCGTGCACGTCGTGCGCCGCCTCCATGATGGCCTCCGCCACCGTGGGATGGGCATGGATGGTCTCGCCCAGTTGCCCGATCGTCAGCCCGTTCTGCACTGCAACTGCGATCTCGTGGATGATGTCGGTGACGTGAGCGCCCATCATGCTCGCTCCCAGCACGAGGTCGGTATCCTTGTCGGCGACGATGGTCACATAGCCGGTCTCCTCACCCATGGCCATCGTCTTCCCCAGCGCCGCGAAACGGTAGGTGCCGGTCACGGGCTGATAACCACTCTCCACCGCTTGCTCCTCGTTCAAGCCCACGCTCGCCACCTCCGGCGACGAGTAAGTGCAGGACGGGGTGGAGCGGAGGTCACGTAGGCGCCGGTCCTCCGGCGAGCGGGCCAGAGCATTGTCGACCGCCACGAACGCTTCGTACGAGGCGACGTGGGCCAGCAACTGGCCCCCATTGACGTCCCCGATGGCGTAGACTCCCGGCACCGTCGTTTCGAGGTAGTCGTCAACGACGATGTAACCGCGCTGATCCACCTCCACCCCGGCGGCCTCCAGGCCTATGCCGGCACTGTTGGGCGTACGCCCAACTGAAACCAGGATCTTCGCAGCCGTGACTTCCGACCCGTCGGAGAGTCTGGCCCTGACGTGGTCGTCCGCGTACTCGCTGATGCTCTCAACCTTGGTCTTGAGCAGCACGTTGATGCCCCGTTTGCGGTACACGCTCTGGAACTGCTTGGCGAGACGCAGATCCTCCAGAGGGAGCATCTGGGGCAGCATCTCCACCATGGTGACCTTGGTGCCCAGTTCGCTGAAGAACGAGGCGAATTCGCAGCCGATGACCCCGGCCCCCACGATGAGCAAGGACTCTGGGATCGAGTCTAACAATAAAGTTTCGGTAGAGGTCAAGATATTCGGGTGATCGAAATCGAACATGGGCAGCCGCGCCGGCTCCGATCCGGTAGCTACGATGATCTTGTCGGCTTCGACGGAGTGCGTGTCGCCGCCCGCCGTCTGCGCCAGGTCGACCACCACCCGGCCCGAGCCGTCGAGGCGCCCATTTCCGCGCAGCACCTCCACACCGGCCTTCTTGAGCAGGACCTCCACGTTCTCCCTCAGCCGGGTGACGATGCGCTCCTTACGGGCCATCATCCGGCCCAGGTCGGGCGTCACCTCGCCTCCGACCGCGAAACCGTACTCCTCGCCGGACCGCGCCCGAGAAAGGGCGTCCGCGCTGGCGAGCAGGGCTTTGGTGGGGATGCAACCCCGATTCAGACAGGTCCCACCGATGAGATCGCGCTCCAGCAAAGTAACCGCTGAGCCATGGCGGGCAGCTCTCAGCGCGGCCACGTATCCGCCGGGGCCCCCGCCGATGACCACCAATCTGATGCTCTCGGTCACTTCAGCCTACCCGTGACAACCGGAGTCACGCCATATCCATACCGGGCGCCGCAATGCAGCGGCGCCGCTACCCGCAGGACTCTCGCCATCCTCAGAATCCGGCCAGATCCAGCAGTTGTGGAACCTTCTTCTCCCAGCCGATGGGCATGATGTGGATGCCCTGGCACATATCCTTCAGATCCTTCATGAGCTCCGCCGCCAACTGGAGGCCCGTCTGGGTCTTGTCCTCAGCCGCCGCCATCTTCTGGATAGTCTCCTCGGGAACGAAGACTCCGGAGACGTTCTTGTTCATGAAGCGGGCCATCCCCACCGACTTGAGGGGGATGATGCCGGCCATAACGGGAACCCCGAAGCCCTCCACGCGTTTCATGAAGCTGGCGAACTTGTCGGGGTCGTACACCGCCTGGGTCTGAAAGAACTTGGCCCCCGCCTTGATCTTGGCCTCCATCTTGTAGAGCTGCAGTTCGAGACTGGCCTCGGTGTCGGCCCCGGGGTTCACCACCGCGCCGGCGAAGAAGTCAGGCTTGCCCGCAAGCTCGTTCCCCATCATGTCGTACCCCTCGTTCAGGCGACTGATGGTCCACAGCAGCTGCACCGAATCGAGGTCGTAGACCGGCACCGCATCCTTGTGATCACCCAGATGGGGCAGGTCTCCGGTGAGGGCCAACACGTTCTCGATGCCCAGCACCCAAGCACCGAGCAGGTCCGACTGCAGCGCGATCCGGTTGCGGTCCCGACAGGTCATCTGCAGGATGGGCTCGAGACTGTGGTCGGTCAGGAGATGGCAGGTCACCATGGAGCCAAGCCTCATCACCGAGCTCTGCTGATCGGTGACGTTCGCAGCCGTGACCCGATCCCTCAGCAGTTCTGCCACCTCGGCGATCTCGGTGATGTCGGTTCCCTTGCCGGGACCGATCTCGGCGGTGATGGCGAACTTCCCTGATTCCAGATCAGTTCTGAGGCTCATTCTGTCTTCGCCTCCTCCATCTCCGGGTTCTCCAGGGCGTAGTGGTCGGTGCCCAGGATGTCCACACTCGGAGCCATCTTGCTCCAGCTCTTGGGCGGTGGCACCCGCTTGAGCTTGTCCAGTTGCCCGATGGCTTTGAGTCGATGGTAGATCAGCTCCCAGCCGCAGTCCTTCTCTGCAGCAAGTTCGCACTTGCCTTGGGAGGCTCCGCCGCATTGGCCGCCGAGCAGATGCTTGGTGCAGGCGGTGAGGGGGCAGATGCCACCTGTCCATTCGAGAACACACTCGGCGCACTCCATGCACCGCTCACTGCCCGGCCACTCGCCGCGGCTACCACCCAAGTTCTGGGTGTCGCATCCGGGATGGCACTGTTTGTTGATGGAGGCGGCCGCCGCCTGGATGCCCACCCCGCAGGTGAGCACCAGAACCGAGTCGGCTTCCATCACTTGGGCGGTCTTGGGCGCCAGTTGCGACCTCACCAACGCCTTCTCGCACAAGAAACCGACCACATCGGTCCCGGTGACGGTCTTGCCCGCCGCCTCGAGCTTCTCTTTCATCTCGGCCACCTGTAGAGGACCGCCGGTCCCCGAGGCCTGGGCGCAGCCGTCGCAGCCCAGGATGAAAACCCGGCCGTCATCTTCCAGATACCCGAGTATCTCTTCGAATGGTTTTTGCTTGGACCGTAACATCTCTCCCCTTCTTGGACGTAGTTACGGGATTGCCAGCCCTCTCAATGGATCGCGCACGCGAGGCACGGATCGAACGAACGAACGATGCGGACCAATTCGAACGGGTTCTCCTTGTCGCGCACCGGTGTGCCGATGAGAGCCTGTTCCATCGGGCCGGGAACGCCATTGTCGTCGCGCGGAGAAGCGTTCCAGGTGGTCGGGACGACAGCCTGATAGTTCGCTATCTTCTTGTCCTTGATCTCGATCCAGTGACCGAGCGCGCCCCGGGCTCCTTCCGTGAGACCCATGCCCGAGCTCTCCTCGGGGATCTCGTATTCGACGTACGTCGGCTCGCCCGGCTTGAGCTCCAACAGCCACTTCTCCAGGCTGTCCGCGATGACCTTGGCATCGATGGCTCGCGCCAGATGGCGCCCCATGACCGAGAAGAAAGCCGATTTCTGAGCCTTCAGCTCGCCCAGGCCCCAGTCGACCAGTCGGGTGATCTCCGGGTCGCCGGCCACATAGCTGGTGCATATCCGGGCCAGCGGGCCCACCTCATACACCTTTCCGTCGTAGCGCGGGGCTTTGACCCAGGAGTAGGCCTCCGGCTTCCCGTATTCCGGTTTCGTCTCCCCGGCGGACGGATGCTTGGGACCGGACCCATCTTCATACCACGAGTACTTGACGCCTTCTGTGACGAAGCCCATGTCGAGCTCGTGCAGCTCCAGATCGGCCGCCGACACCGTTCCCTGCTTGAAGAGCCGCTTCCTGCGGGTGAGATCGGGGTCGTCGCCCTGTAGGTCGTATGCGCCGTAGGAGAGCAGGTTCCCGCATCCCGCCCCCATCTCCAGGTAGTCGCTGTAGACGCCGGCGATGGCGAGGACATCCGGAAGATAGACGTTGTCGACGAAGTCCTGCAGCTTCTTGACCTTCCAGAGGAAGGCGGTGATCTTGTCCACCGTGGGCACAGCGGTGACGCCCCCGGGGACGATGCCCACCGAGTGAGGGATCTTGCCGCTGAAGATGGCCACCGCCTCATGCCCCATGCGCCGCACATCGAGCGCCTGCAGGTAGTGGGCTGTTGCCATCTGGTTGACTTCCACCGGCAGTCGGTAGTCCCCCTCGTAGCGAGGCACGAACGGACCCAGTTGGCCCCGGCCGATGAAGTCCTTGACCGAGTTGAGCTCGGAATCATTACCGGTGTACTTGGCCACGTCGGCGATGTCGACATAGTCGAGGGCGCCCAAGTGGTAGAAGTGCAGGATATGGTCCTGGACGACGTGCGTGCCCTGGATGAGGTTGCGCATGAGGCGGGCGTTGTCGGGGATCTTGTCTCCCAAACCGAAGGCGCTGTCGAGGCACAAGGTCGCCGCCATCCCGTGGGATTGGGGGCATACCCCGCAGATGCGCTGGGTGACGACCTGAGCGTCCCGGGGATCCCTGCCGCGCAGGATGATCTCGAGGCCCCGGAACAGGTTCCCGGTGCTGCGCGCGTCCTTGACCACGCCCCCCTCGACCTCGGTTTCTATCTTGAGATGACCCTCGATCCTGGTGATCGGGTCAATGGTCACCTTCGCCATTATTCGGCCTCCTTGCTCTGCCAGTAGGCGCCGACGACCGGCAGTTGAACATCGGTCACCTTCTCGTAGTAGGGCAGGCTCATGAACTCGGGCTGGGTGCAGCCCAGACACGGAGAGCCCGCGCCGATCACCCAGTTGGTGCCGCTGTTCCAGTGCCGGGTGGGGCAATCCGCGTACGTGATCGGGCCCTTGCAGCCCAGCTCGTACAGGCAGCCCTCCTCGCCGAACTTCTTGGCGAACTTGCCCTCGTCGAAATACGCCCGCCGTGGGCAGTTCTCGTGGATGAGCTTGCCGTAGAAGGCTTTGGGCCGGAGCTCAGCGTCGAGATCGTCGGCACTGGGCAGTCCGTTCAGGACGATGCTCGCCACCGTCCCCACGAACCAGTCGGGGTGAGGCGGACAGCCGGGGATGTTGACGAGCGGCTTGTCGATGCCGTGCTGCGCGAGAGCCTCCTTGACCGTCACGCAGTTGCTGGGATTCGGATCTCCGGCCGGGACCCCACCAAAGGAGGCGCAGGTCCCGACGGCCAGGATCGCGAGAGCATCCTTCGCCAGCTCCACGAACCTGGTCTCGATGGTGACCGGCTCGCCGCCGCGCTCGCCCATGTTGCAGTAGGAGGCCGTCGGCCCTGTGGGTATGGCCCCATCGATCGCCAGGACGTAGCCGCCCTTGAGCTCCTCGGCCGCGTCCTCGAGCGCCTTGATGGCCAGGTCGCCCGACGCAGCCATGATGGTCGGATGGAAACGGAGGTTGATGTGCACGCCGGGGATCAACGGGTCGACGAGGACATTCTTGATCGTCGGACTGGCGGTGTTGAGCAGCGAAACACTGCATCCCGTACACGCCGCGGCCGGCAGCCAGACTAACGGTATCTCTTTGACCATCGGCTCCACCTTTTCGAGTAGCTGTTGCCGGATATACCTCTGCGATACGTCGGTCTCTCCCTATTCTACTGTGGCTCTCCGAGTCTCTGCCGCGCCGCGCGCAGGGTATTGCGGGCGAGCATCATGTTCGTCACCGCACCCACGCCGCCCGGCACCGGCGTTATGGCACTCGCCTTCGCCGCCACGGCGTCGAAATCGACGTCGCCGACCGTCTTCTGCTGGGCTTCGGCCAAGTCGCTGCCGCACGCCCGGCAGGGGTTCTTCTTGCTGCGGTTGAGCGTGCCGCACACCGGGCAGACGACCACCCGGTTGATGCCCACGTCGAGCACCACCGCGCCCTCTTTCACCAGGTCCGGCCCTATCAGATTGGGTACGCCGGCCGCGACAATCAGAATGTCGGCCACGCTGGTGTGTTTGGCCAAGTTGCCACGGTTGGACGTGAACACGTGGGAAACGGTCGTGGTGGCGTTGCGGTTGAGCAACAAGAGCGCCAGCGGCTTGCCTACGATGTTCGAATGCCCCACGACACAGACTTCGGCGCCTTCGAGAGCGTCGGTGACGTCTTTGCCCTCCGCCTTGATATGGCGCTCCAGGAGCTCGATGCAGGCCGCGGGAGTGGCCGGCGGGAAGGTGGGCTCGTTCAGGGTGAGGCGCCCCATGTTGAAGGGGTGGAAGCAATCCACGTCTTTGCCGACGTCGATGGAGTTGATGACGGCCGAGTCGGATACCTGAGCCGGGAAAGGCCGCAGCGGCAAGATGCCGGCCACAGAGGGGTCGTCGTTCAGACTGCGGACGGCCGCCACCACCGTGGCCTCGTCGGTGTCCGCGGGCAGTTGCTCGTTGCGATAGCCCAGTCCCATTTCGACGCAGAACTTCTCGACCGCTCCGCGGTACATCCCGGCGCCGAAATCGTCGCCCACCATGAGGGTGGCGATACCCGGATCGGCACCGGCGGCACGCAGTTCCTGTAGTTCTCGGGCCAGTTCCTCGCGCACTTCGGCCGCGATCGCTTTTCCGTCGATGATCTTGGCTGCCACTGGTCCCTTCCTTTCTTCGACTGTCGTGACCGGCCCGGCTATATCTTGTCGTAGGTGAGAGCGAGGACCAGATCCCGCAGCCGACCGGTCTCTTCAAGAATGGATTCGATACGGGACCACGTCTCCGTCTTGAAGGCGGCGTCCTCGATCCAGGCCAGGTTGATCTTCACGTTGAGCGCGGCCGCCTGAGCCGAGGCATCGGCCAGCAGCACCGCCACTCCGGCGTCGGAGACGGCGTTGGTGTTGCCTTTCTCGGCCGCAGGCTGCGACAGGCGCGCCACCGCGAGGGCCGCCTCGGCCACCTTGAGCGGCACATCGGCTGCTCCCCGCAGCGCCGCCTGCAGAACCGTGCTGCGCTCAGCCTTCTCGGTGTCTGTCCCTCGCGGCATCTTCATGGCCGCGGCCACCTTCGCATACGCTTCAGCGTCGGCGCTGACAAAGCCGGCGAGATCCGCGCGCAGCTGTTCGGCCTCGTTCCTGAGCCAGGCCATATCGTCCTGCACCGCTGCGTACTTCTCTTTGCCCAGGGTGAGAGCCGTAACCATGGTCACCAGTCCGGCCCCCAGCGCCCCGGTGAGTGCCGCCACGCTACCGCCACCCGGCTCGGGGTCCGAACCGGCCAGCTTGTCCAGATAGGCCTGAATGGCCCAATCGGTATAGAGCTGTTCCGGCATCAGAACAGCCCCACGACCTCTCCGTCGACCAGATCAATGCCCTCCGCAGCCGGATGTTTGGGCAGGCCGGGCATGGTCATCATCTTGCCGCAGACGGGCACGATCATACCTGAGCCCGCGGCCAACCGAACCTCGCGGACGGTGAGCCGCCACCCGCGAGGCCGCCCTATCTTGGTCTTGTCGTCGGTGAGCGAGGCCTGGGTCTTGGCCATGCAGACCGGCAGCCCTCCGTAGCCCAGCTCGGTGTAGCGCTCGATGGCGGCCGTTGCCTCGGGCTCGTAGTCCACCCCGTCCGCACCGTAGATCTTGGTGGCGATGGCTTCGATCTTCTCGGGGACGCTGGCGTCGAGCTCGTACGCAAAGCGGAACGGCGGCTTGCCGTCGGCGCTTTCACAGATCCGGACAATCTCCTCGGCGAGCTCTATGCCGCCTTCACCGCCCTTGGCCCACACGTCGGACAGCACAACGTTCGCGCCCATGGCCCCAACCCGTTCCCGCAGCAGGGCAACTTCGGCGTCGGTGTCGTCGGGGAAGCGGTTGATGGCCACGACGACAGGCGGACCGAACATCTGCATGTTCTCGAGATGCTTCTCGAGGTTCTCGACGCCCGCGGACAGAGACTCCAGGTTCTCCCGCTTGAGGTCGGCGAGAGGAGTACCGCCGTGCATCTTGAGAGCACGGATGGTGGCCACCAGAACGACGGCGTCTGGCACCAGACCGGCGTAGCGGCACTTGATGTCGAAGAACTTCTCCGCCCCCAGGTCGGCGCCGAAGCCCGCCTCGGTGATGCAGTATTCGCCCAGCTTCAAGGCCATGCGGGTGGCCTGCACCGAGTTGCAGCCGTGGGCGATGTTGGCGAACGGGCCGCCGTGGATGATGGCCGGAGTGTTCTCGAGGGTCTGCACGAGGTTCGGCATGAGGGCGTCCTTGAGAAGGACTGCCATCGATCCCGACACGAGGAGGTCCTTGGCGGTGACAGGGCGGCCGCTCCGCGAGGTCCCGACGATGATACGGTTCAAACGTTCCTTGAGGTCTTCGATGTCCGTGGCCAGGCAGAGGATGGCCATGACTTCCGAAGCCACCGAGATGTCGAACCGGGTCTTGCGCTCCACGCCTTCCCCGCCCTGCCCGATGGTAATCTGCCGGAGCGAGCGGTCGTTGAGGTCCACGACGCGCGGCCAGGAGATGGAGTCGAGGTCGAGATCCAGCTCGTTGCCCTGGAACAGGTGGTTGTCGAGAACGGCGGCACAGAGATTGTGAGCCGTGGTGATGGCATGGATGTCACCGGTGAAATGAAGGTTGATATCCTCCATGGGGACCACCTGGGCGTAACCCCCGCCCGCCGCGCCCCCCTTGATACCGAAACACGGGCCGAGAGACGGCTCGCGCAGAGTGCAGACGGCCTTCTTGCCGATCATGTTGAGCCCCATGGAAAGGCCCACGTTGGTGGTGGTCTTTCCCTCCCCGGCCGGAGTGGGGGTGATGGCCGTGCAGAGAACGAGTTTCCCGTCCGGGCGGTCTCGCAAGCGATCGAACAGGTCCAGATGGATCTTCGCTTTGTACTTGCCGTACGCGTCCAGGTCATCCTGGCTCAGGCCTAGGCCGGCAGCGATTTCGGCAACCGGGACCATCTTTGCTTCGCGGGCAATGTCGATGTCGCTCTTCATGCTCCCCGTTCCTTGTGGTTTCGTGTTGGAGCCGGGGGGCAGAACCATCGCTCGCGGGCCGCCTCCCCCCAACCCTTCCCTCGCTGGTTCTCCCATCCTATAGTTATATAGTTAAGTTCGCAAGGGCGTGGAGGAGCATGGGAGAGACGCCTAACAGCAAAGCACCTGGGAGCCCGTCGAGCCCGTCGAGCCGCTTGGGTCGGCGGCGGCACGAGTCGTTCGTGCCTGCCTATATCCACATCGCGAACACGATCGCCGAACAGATCGGGGCGGGCGTCTACCGGCCCGGCGATCAACTGCCCACCGAAGCCCAACTGCGGGCCACCCACGGGGTGAGCCCTGTCACCATCCGCCGAGCGGTATCCATCCTCTTGGAGCGCGGGCTGGTGAGGACCACCCAGGGCAAGGGCACCTTTGTCCGCTCTCCCGATCTCCGCCAGGCTGTGTTCCGGTTGCAGGAGATAACGGACATGTGGGTGGACAACGCCACCGTCAACGTACGTCTTCTCGAGGCTCGCATACATCCGGCCGGCGACGAGGTGGCCACGATGCTGGAGTTGGATCCGGGAGAACCGGTCGTATACATGCGCCGGCTCATATCCAGGCGGGACCTGCCGCTCATCTACCAGGTGGAGTACGTCGTCTACGACGAGCATCGCCCCCTGGTAGAGACCCAACTCCAGATAACCTCGCTCGAGGGCCTCTTGCAGGCCTCCCGGGGAGAAGGCATCCCCAGCGGGCAACTGACGATCCACGCATGCAGCGTCAACGACGAGGCTGCCCGGCTGTTGGAGGTGCCTGACGCGTCGCCGGGCTTCTGTCTGGAGCACCTGTTCCTCTCTTTCGACGGGCGACCCGTGAGCTGGGGCCGCTTTCTCTGCCGGGCCGACCAGTTCCGGCTGACCACACATATCGGCGTGCCACGCCGGTCGGCCGGAGAGAGCTGAGATGCGCGATCTGAGCGGCGCGGTCGCGGCTCTCGACGAAAGAGCCGCCCATAGGCTGGTGCTGGAGGCGCTGGCCGGCGGAGCGACCACAGAAGCCATCATCCAGGCCACCAAGGAAGGACTACGAGTGGTCGGAGAGCGCTACGAGCGCCAAGAGATCTTCCTCTCAGGCTTGATCATGGCCGGGGAGATCTTCAGAGGGATGATGGACCTCGCTCTCCCCGATTGGGAGACCGCACCCCTTTCCGGCGGCCGGTCCGGCAAAGTGCTGCTGGGGACGGTGGCCGGCGACATTCACGATCTGGGCAAGAACATGGCCGCCCTCTCTTTCCGAGCCTTCGGCTTCGGCGTAGAGGACCTGGGGGTCAACGTCCAGCCTGAGGAGTTCCTGCAAGCAGCCGTCGCGTCCAAACCCGACATCATCGGCATGTCGGGGCTGTTGACCCTGGCCTTCACCTCTATGCGTGAAACGGTGGAACTCATCAGGGCCAACGAGGCAGAATTGGGAGGAAGTCCCCTGATTGTGATCGGGGGCGCGACCGTGGACGAGCTCATCGCCGATTGGGTAGGGGCCGATCACTGGACCAACGACGCGATGGAGGGGGTACGTATCTGTCAGCGCCTTCTCGAGATGAGGAGGTCGGGAACATGACCGCGAGCGAGCATGGGGGAAACATGGAAGCGGGCGACCAAAGCACAGCCACTGTAGTGTCAATCTTCATCGACGGACGTCACCTGCAGGTGGATGGCGGCATGACCATTCTCGAGGCGGCCGAGGCGAGTGGCATAGATATCCCGACCCTGTGCCACGACCCTCGCCTTACCCCAGCGGCGCGGTGCGGTCTCTGCCTGGTCGATGTGGCCGGGCTGGGAAGGGTGCAGGCCTGCGAGACGCCGGTCATCGACGGGATGGAGGTGCTCACATTCACGCCTGAGCTCTCGGAAGCCCGCAGGCAGAGGCTGAACGAACTGCTGTCCAACCACAACGCGTATTGCGAGCCCCCCTGTCACTATGCCTGCCCGGCCGGGCTCGACATCCCGGCATATGTGGGGGCCATCGCCCGCGGGGACGACGCAGAGGCGGTACGGATCATCAAGCAGCGCCTCCCGCTGCCCCGCATCATCGGCCGGGTCTGTCCCCGGCCATGCGAGAGCGTCTGCCGCCGCGCGCAGGTCGACCAGGAACCGGTAGCCATCTGCCACCTCAAGCGGTTCGCCGCAGACCATACTGATACCGGGGCGGCGCACGATGAGATGGCACCACCGAGCGGAAAGAAGGTCGCCATCATCGGCAGCGGTCCCTCGGGGCTCACGGCCGCATACTACCTCGCCGTTTCGGGCCACAGCGTAACCATATTCGAGGCGGAGCCCCAACCCGGAGGTATGCTGCTCAACGGCATCCCGCCCTACCGGCTTCCCAGAGACATCATCGCGGCCGACGTGGCAGACATCCTCGCGCTGGGCGTGGAACTGCGGTTGGGGACCCGACTCGGCGACGGTCTCTCGATCGACGACATCGAGCGGCAGGGATACGTGGCCACCTACCTGGCCATCGGGGCCCAATGCGGCTTGACCGGCGGCCTGGAGGGGGTTGACAAGGCCGAGGGGGTCTACTCGGCCGTCGACTTTCTCCACGACAGCAACGCCGGCGTGTGGAGCGGGGCCCTCGGCCGTACGGTTGTCGTCGGCGGCGGCTTCACGGCGGTCGATGCGGCCCGTTCGGCGCTGCGCCTGGGCGCCAGCGAGGTGAGCATGGTCTACCGGCGCACACGCGCCGAGATGCCGGCCACCGCCGAGGAGGTGAAGGAAGCCGAAGAGGAAGGGACGAAGCTCAGCCTGCTCACCGCTCCCGTGTCGCTGGTCGTGGAGGGCGGGACGCTCAGTGGGGTCGTCTGCCAGCAGATGGTGCTTGGAGAGCCGGACAAGAGTGGGCGCCGCCGGCCCCAGCCCGTTCCGGGCTCGGAATTCACCATCCCGGCCGACACCCTCATCCTGGCCGTCGGCCAGGAAGTGGAAGGAGGCGGCATCGCCGGGGTCTGCGAGCTGACTGAAGCGGGGACTATCGCGGCCGACAAGCTGACCCTCATCACCAGTCACCCGGGCGTCTTCGCAGGGGGCGACTGCGAGAGCGGCCCGGCGACAGCTGTCGAGGCCATAGCAGCCGGTCGGCGGGCTGCGGTGGCCATCGACGCCTACGTGTCCGGGCGCTCGGCCGAAGATGCGTGCCTCGCGCCTGGAGCCCGTCTCGAGAGACACAAGCCGCAGTTCTTCGACATAGGGGCGAAGCCTCTGTCCGAGGAACCGAGGAGCGTCATGCCGGTGCTGCCGCTCAGGGCCCGCGGGCCGGTCGCCGAGGTGGAGTTGGGTTATGAGGAAGAGGCCGCCCGGAAGGAAGCGGCGCGCTGCCTGCAGTGTACCTGCCACGAAGCGTCCAACTGCGACCTGCAGCGCCTGTCCATCGCCCACGGGGCCGGCAGCAAGGTGTTCACCGGCGACACCGGCCAGTTCGATCTGTTCGACGGCGCGCCAATCCTGCAGCTCGACCGCAAGCGGTGCATCAAGTGCCACACCTGCGTCAAGGTGTGCGACGAGGTGGAGAACTACGGAGTCTACGAGGTGGACGAGGCCGAGTATCCCCGACTCAAGAGCGACACCTATCGCGATTCGGGCTGCGTGTCCTGCGGCTCGTGCCTTGCCGCCTGCCCCACCGGTGCACTGACCAACGTTCAGCTCAAGCCCTACCGAGCCTGGCAGGTCACCAAAGTGCGCACCACCTGCCCGCTGTGCGGCACCGGGTGCAACTTCGACCTGAACGTCGTCGATGGTCGGGTCGTGGGCGTAACCAGCGCCGAGGACGCCCCGGTGAACGGGAACGCCCTCTGCGTGAAAGGGCGCTACCACACGGACTTGATCCACAGCCCCGACCGTCTCACCACCCCGCTCATCCGCGACCGAGCGACGGGAGAGCTGCGGGAGGCGACGTGGGATGAGGCCCTCGACCTGGTAGCCCGGCGCTTCACCGAGATCCGCGACCGGGATGGAGGCGAGGCTTTCGGCGCCCTCAGTTCCGCGCGCTGCACCAACGAGGAGAACTGGTTGATGCAGAAGTTCGTGAGGGTGACCTTGCGAACAAACAGTGTGGATCACTGCGCACGAACCTGACACGCTCCCACCGTGGCCGGTCTGGCCACTGCGTTCGGAAGCGCCGCGATGACCAACTCCATCAGCGAGGTGGAGCACTACGACGTGCTCTTTGTCATAGGCTCCAACACCACCGAGGCCCATCCCGTCATCGGCAGCAAGATGAAGCGGGCGGCGAGCAGAGGCGCCAAGATCATCGTCGTCGATCCGCGGCGCATCGAGTTGGTCGACCACGCCGCTCTGTGGCTCCAGCTCATCCCCGGCACCGATGCGGCCCTGATCAACGGGATAATGAACATCATCATCAACGAAGGCTGGGCCGACCAGGAGTTCATCGACACCCGTTGTGAGAATTACGACGAACTCTGGGAGGTCGTCAAGAAATACACCCCGGACGTCGTCAGTGGGATCACCGGAGTCCCCGAGGCGAAGCTCCGGGAAGCGGCCGAACTGTACGCTCACACCGCGAAGGCCGGTATTTTCTACACCCTCGGCATCACGGAGCACACCACCGGGACGGCCAACGTCAAGAATCTGGCCAACCTGGCCATGGTCACCGGACACGTGGGCGTTCCCCACTCCGGCGTCAACCCCATCCGGGGCCAGAACAACGTACAGGGCGCCTGTGACCTGGGCGCGTTGCCCAACGTGTACTCGGGCTACCGCAATGTGACCGTGCCCGAGCACGCCGCCTTCTTCGAGGACGCCTGGGGCGTTCCCCTCAACCGCGACCTTGGTCTGCGGATACCCGAGATGTTCGACGCGGCCCACGCAGGCGAACTCAAAGCCATGTACGTCATGGGTGAAGACCCCATCCTCACCGACGCCGACGCCAACCACGTGCGCGGAGCCATCCAAGCACTCGAATTCCTGGTGGTGCAGGATATCTTCATGACCGAGACGGCCAAGTACGCCGACGTCATCCTGCCGGCCGCATGCTACGCAGAGAAGGACGGCACATTCACCAACACCGAGCGCCGCTGCCAGCGTGTCCGCAAGGCGGTGGAGGCACCCGGTCAGGCGCGGGCCGACTGGGAGATCATCGCCGACCTGTCGACGCGCATGGGCTATCCCATGGACTACGAGTCGCCGGCGGACATCTTCGAGGAACTACGGAGGCTCACCCCCACCTACGCGGGCATGACGTACGAGCGTGTCGACGCCTGCGGCCTCCAGTGGCCCTGCCCCACCACCGACCACCCCGGCACGGCCTTCCTGCATCAGGATACGTTCCCCCGCGGCCGCGGACACATGACCGGCGTGGAGTACGAAGCTCCGGCCGAGCTCACGAACGCCGAATACCCGATGCTGCTGACCACAGGGCGCAAGCTCTACCAGTACAACATCAGCACCCGGCAGTCGGCGGTGCTCGACTACCTCGATCCCTGCGAGCTCACGGAGATCAACCCGGTCGACGCGGCCGGCATCGGAGTGAGCGACAGAGGGGAGATGCGGGTGACGTCACGGCGGGGTTCCGTCGTGACCCGGGCGAAGGTCACCGACCGGGTGCCGCCGGGCGTCATGTTCATGACCTTCCACTACCGCGAAACGCCCGCCAACGAACTGACCAACTCGGCCTTCGACCCATTGGCCAAGACGGCCGAGTACAAGGTGTCCGCGGTCAGGATAGAACGAGTCTGACAAGGACGAGATCGAACGTGCCCCCCGAGGCTCCCCTGCGGGACGCCTCGGGGGGCACGCCATTAGCGCACGTCCTCGATGCTGTCCACGAAGGGCGTGATGGTCTCGACAAGCTCCTCGCGGGAGATGTCCTGGACCTTGAATGTGATGGTCTCCGAGTCGGCCGCTATGCCGAATGCGACGAACGTGGCCCCCTTGGCGGCTACCGCGCCGGACAGCTTCGCAAGCCCGCCCTGCTCCCGGTGCACCCTCGCGGTGATGCGGATGCCCGGATCCCGCGCCCCGAACAGTTCGAGAAGCACATGGAAAAGATGGGACTCGCCGATGATCCCCACGAGTTCGGAGCCACGCATGACGGGCAGGCCGGATACTCTGTTGTCGGCCATGATGCGACCGGCTTCCTCGATGGCCGTGTCCTCCGTGACGGTGATGACGTCCCGAGTCATCACCTTCTCCACCGTGATCTTCTCGAGCAGGTAGTCGAGTTCCCACACACTGAGCGACGTGGCCGGCGAGGGCGATACCCGAAGGAGGTCGTCGAGCGCGACTATGCCGACCAGGTCCCCCTTTTCGTTCACCACGGGCAGCTGACGGACCTTGCTCCCCCGCATGACCTGCAGCGCATCGGGCACCGTAGCGCTCGGATTGGTCGTGATGGGCATCCGGGACATCCTGTCGCGTACTAACATCGACCCCTCCTATCAGCCGCTTCCCACACGATATCCAGTGTACTGCAATTGCTATCCCGCGCCGGACCGCGCTTTCATGTCCCTCGAGCGCTGCGCGGCCGCGACAACCGCCTCATGAAAGGCCGTGCGCACGCCTCGCTCTCGCAGCACCTCGAGGCCTCCCTGTAGGACATCCCCTTCCGGGATGAGGCGGTCACGCAGTTCCCCGGCCGGACCCTCCCCGGCCACCAGCATACGTGCCGCTCCGAGCATGGTCCGGCGGGCGAAGGCTCGAACGGTGGGACGGGGAAGGCCGGCGGCCACTCCCCCGTCTTCCAAGGCCTCCAGGGCGAGTGCAAGGAGTGCGGGACCCGTGCCGGATACTGCCGTCACCGTGTCCATCATCGCCTCCGGGACCACGACCGCCAGCCCGAGGGCGTCGAACAACGCCGCCACCCGGTCGAGGGCTTCACCCGCCTGGCGATTGGCGAGGTCACCTGCAGACACGGCCTCGGGAGACCGGGGCACGGGCTGGGTGACCGGCGGCTCCTCCGCCGCCACCCCCACCACTCCTGCCCCCACCTCCACGCCCAGGTTCGGCATCACTCTAAAGAGCCGCGGGACCGGCCCGGCGGCGGCCCGGATCTGCCTCAGGTCCACCCCGGCCATCGCCGATACGACGACGTGGTCGCGACGAAGAGACCCGGCGATCGAACGCAGCAACCCGTCTCCGTCCTTGGGCTTGACCACGATGACTACGATGTCGGCTTCCCGGACGAGCTGCTCGAGAGAGCCGGCCACGTCCACTCCCTCGAGTCCGGCCACCCGGTCCGTGGCGCTCGCCATCTTGTCCCAGACGAGCAGCCGGGTGCGGTCGCCGAGTGCCCGAGACCAGCCCCGCACCAGGGACGAACCCATGTTCCCCGTTCCGATGACCCCTACGGCCAAGCCCGTGTCTGTTTCCGCTTCCTGCGGGGTGCTTGCAGATTCCACCTGGTGCTCCTTTCGCCTGCACCCTACCACGCCTCTCGCCTGCTTGTATGATTTCTGGGGAACACAGGGAATGGGAAATGACCAGGCGGAAGGAGCGCGCGGTGAATCGGGATGAGATGAAGAAGCAAGCGGCGCTCGCGGCCCTGAGGTACGTGGAGGGCGGCATCATCGGCGTGGGGACCGGATCGACGGTGAACCACTTCATCGACGTGCTCGTGACTATCAAGGACCGCATCGAGGGGGCCGTGTCCAGCTCGGTGGCCTCCTCCGCCCGGTTGGAGGGCTACGGCATCCCGGTGCTGGACCTGAATGAGGCCGGTACCCTCGAGCTGTACGTCGACGGCGCAGATGAATCGAACCACCGGCTGCAGCTCATCAAAGGTGGAGGCGGGGCGCTCACGCGCGAGAAGATCGTCGCGGCGGCCAGCCGCCGTTTTGTGTGCATCGCGGACGAGAGCAAGCTGGTGGACGTTCTCGGGCGCTTCCCTCTGCCGGTGGAAGTCATCCCGATGGCGCGCAGCTACGTCACCAAGGAGATCGTCAGGCTGGGAGGGCGGCCGGTACCACGTAGAGACTTCGTCACCGACAACGGCAACATCATCCTCGACGTCCATGGCCTGAGGATCGCCGATCCGGTCGGCCTGGAGCAGCGCCTCAACAACGTCGCCGGCGTGGTCACGGCGGGGCTCTTCGCCCGACGCCCGGCCGACCTGCTGATCCTCGGGACGCCCGCCGGGCCGCGGACCGTGGAAGCATCGTAGAGATCTGGGAGATCGACCCCTCGGCCGGAGGCTAGCGCAGCGCGAACGCCACCACCGTGTCTCCAGCGGGCGCACACAGCATCCCCCCAGCTGCCGAGCCGGAGACGAAGCGGGAGACAACGCCGCCGAGGTCGGCGCTGTAGACCTCCGTACCGCTGGCCGGGTCGAAGGCCCGCAAGGTTCCGTCGTACCCGATAGCCCAGACCGCTCCACCGGCCACCAGCGGGGGACAGCTGCCTCCGCCGGCCTGCCAGGCTACGGAGAGCTTGTCCGCCTGCACATCCAATGCGATGAGAGCCGTGGTGGTGGGGATGAAGACCCGGCCGCCTTGCACGGCAGCCGCCCCAAAAGCGGCCCGCCCGACATCGAGAGACGTGAGCTCGCCGCCCACGTGTCCCAGATCCCCAGCGTTCAGAAGATAGGCCACGCCCCCTTTGCCCATGGCGAGCACCCTACCGCCAGACAGAAGCACCGGCCCCAGGGACCCCAGATCGACGTCGCCCGCGTTCAGTTCCGCCCAGTTCGCTGGAGCGAAGTAGTCGAGCACCGCGAGCCCCTCATCGAGACGTATCACCGCGTTGCCGAAGTCGAAGGTGCTCCTACCGGCACTGTTGCCCGTAGTGACCCAGAGGTCTCCCCCGCCGCCCACGGCGGGGCCGGCCGGGTTCCAGATGCCGCCCATGCGGCTGGTGGGCACCACGTACGAGTTGAGGCCCCCGCTGCCGTCGGCCGGCGAAGAGACGACGGCCCCTCTGTACTGCCCGCAGTCCCCGTAGAGCCCGCCGAAGGGCACGTATGCGTTCCCGCCGACCAGGGCGAGCGCCCCCCGTTCCTGTTCGACCGTCGGCTGCAGGCCGGGAGGATCGATCGCCCTCTGCCACTTGACGGTCGCGTCGGTCAGGTCGAGGGCGAAGAGCTCATGGTGCGGCCCTGACCTCAGGTTCGCCACCGCGTAGAGCACTCCGGTTTCCACGTCGATAGCGGGTGTCCCGGTGATGCCCGATGGGTCGATGTTGCCACAGGGGAGAGCGTTGCCCGGCACCGGCTCCCCGAGGTTCTTCTGCCACATGACACTCCCGTCGGCGATGGCAAGAGCGTAGATGCTGTTGCCCTCTGTGGCCACGAAGACCCGATCGCCGACGATCAAAGGCTGGGCGTACACAGCGCCATCCAGCCTCGGTGATGTCCACATCTGCTTCACCGCGCCGAGCGCCTGCTGATCGTCGGAGACGCCGCTTCGCGCCGGATCATGCTGATAGACCGGCCAGTCGCCGGATGTCGGCGCTTGGGCCCCGCTCGAGGCCGTCGTACCGCCCGCGACCGCAGTGCCGGCGGTAGAACCGCTCCCGGCCGTTCCGGCTGTCGAGCCACCGGGCAGCGTGGTGGACGAGAGCGACTGCGAGACCGTCGGGGTGCTCGAACCGGTCGGACTGCTCGAAGCCCCCGCACCGCCACAGCCGGCGAGGAGGAGTGACGCGATAGCAGCGACGATTCCAGCCACGACGCACCACCACAACAGACGGAGCACCGAGGTGCTCGGCGAATGATCGATGCCGGTCATCAAGAATCACCTCCTTCTTGACCCTTCGTTCCCTTCGGGTCGGTCTTGCACACTCCCCCCGTCTGTATGGGCGGCTGCGGCCTGCCCGTGCGGAGTTCCGACCGCTTGAACGGAGACAGGATGAAGGCGGCGAGCCCGATCAGCAAGGGGGGCACCGTCCATATGAAATACGCCACCACACTGAACCCGGCCGCCTGGGCAGCCCCGATTCCGAACAACTGTAGTGCCACCGTGCAGAAGAACTGCCAAGAACCAACGTTGCCCGGAGTTCCAGGGAGAAACGTACCTACGATCACGATGGCGAAGACCCCGGCGGCTTGGATGGGAGAGAGGGGGATGTGGTAGGCATGGAGCATCAGCCAGTACGCACCCACGTTCACAAGGGCCGCCCCGAGCGCGGCTTCCATGGCGACAAGGAGCGCCCTCGGCCGAGTCCACCCCAGGGCCTGGACCAGATCGAGGGTCACCAAACGGACGCGCTTCGCCATCCGGTTGCCGGGATTCCAGCGCTGTAGACGGGAGAGCAGCCGCTGGCGGCGGAGCGCAAGATAGACGCCTCCGAGCGCCGCCAGCCCCACCCCCGCCTCCAGGATAGTGCGGACGACCACCAGACTCTGCGGGAGGACAAGCCCCCGCAGAGCGAACCACACCACGAGCACGATGGCCAGAGCGTCGACGATGCGCTCCAACACTTCGGTCGACAGCACCTGCGTGATATTCGCGGCAGAGTTCCGGGCGACGATAACCCCGCGCACGACGTCTCCTCCTGAGAGCGGCAGGATGCTGCTGTAGACGGTCCCGATGTAGATGGCCTGCAAAAGGCCCACGAAACGGGTGCAGATGGGCTGAAGGAGTGAACGCCAACGGACCGCCTCCAAGAGCCGGGGAAGCACCTCCGCCACGACTGCAGCTCCCATCAGCCACCACGTGACTCCCGACAGTGACTTGCTCAGTTCCGAGAGCTGCAGCTTCGAGAGCACGTATCCGAGAGCGGCCGCGGACACGACCCATCCCACTATGGTGGGCCAGCGCGAGCGCAGGCCTCGCTTCCTCTCTTCAGGAACGCCGGGCCGCGGTGCGCCGTGCCCGGGATCGCTCACAACAGCCTCTGGGCCACCAGAAGGTAGAAAGCGGCCAATCCCCTATATGGAGCCACGGGAGCCAGCAACGCCCTCACCTCCTCCGCGGGAAGCCGCTCCCCCCTCCCGAGCATCGTGCCGACCACCGTCCGCACGGCGAGGTCGTCGGCCGGTACCGCATCCGGCCGGGCCAGCCCACGGATGAGGATGTAATCCGCCGACCAGGCGCCGAACCCCCGCAGGGCCACGATGCGCTCGCGCACCTCGTCGTCGGGGACGGCCTCGAGCGCCGCCAAGTCGAGCCTTCCATCAACCACCTGCTGCGCCATCCCGCGTACGTACTCGGCCTTCCTGCGGGAGAGTCCGCACGCGCTCAACTCCTCCAGGGACGCCTCCGCCAGTACCTCCGCATCGGGGAAAACCGACTCTCCCTCCACAAGGGAGCCGAAGCGGGCGACAAGCCGCTCCTGTATGTGATGGGCGGCCACCAGGGATATCTGTTGCTCGATGACGGCGATCACCAGCATGTCGAACAGACTTGCGGGACGGAAGGCCTTCAGGCCCCGCAGGGAGCGGGTGAGCGGCCCCAGCACCGGGTGGTCCACGGCCGATTCGTAGAAGGGCCGGAGGTCCAGGTGGGCGTTCACGACCCTCGCCGCCATATCGTGAAGCTGCCCGGGCGACCCGGGTGCCGGCCGCGCCTCGGCCGCCACAACCGCTCCCGTACTCCTCGCCCTACGGATCTCGAGCAGAGTCGGTACTCCCCCCATCTTCACCCCCAGACGAAGCCTCGGCTCCGCCTCGAGCGACTCCTCGGGAGAGTCTGCCGGGATTCCCCGAACGTCTGCGCGCCTGCCGGCTTCGCCTCCGCGCGCCGGGAGACCGAAACTCCTCATCGCCCGCAGGCTCAGCTCGAAGTCGAAGGGCTGCCGGCACGCCACCTCCACCGACGAGAGCCCGGTTACCTTCTGGTAATCCGCCATGGTCACCTCCTCCAGGCAACAGTACCCGCAGACAGAAGTCTTGCACTTTGGCCATCACGGCGCGAGACTACCCTTTCAGGCGGCCCTTCGGCCCGAGGAGCCGGAGCAGCCGCCGGGCGTGTGAGCGAGACAGCGGAGGCGTTCGGTGAAGGCAGTGGTTTTCGAGGAGTTCGGTGGACCGGGAGTACTGGAATACGTCGACCTGCCCAAGCCGGAGGCGGGCCCCGGGCAGGTGCTGGTGAAGACGAAGGCCGCCGGCGTCTGCAAAGCCGACTGGCGGGTCCGCACCGGGCAAAGCCAGTGGCTCACCAGCCCCTTCCCGGTCACCGTGGGGTACGAATCGGCGGGCATCATCGAGGCGCTGGGGCCCGGGGTCTCCGGGTTCGAGATAGGCCAGCCGGTCCACGTGCTGCACATGGCCGTATACGGCACCAACGCCGACTACATCGCGGTCACGGCCGACGACGTGGCCCCGCTCCCCGCAGGTATGGACTTCGACGCGGCCGCAGCCGCGTTCAACTACTTCGTAGCCTGGGGCCTGCTCAATCAGGTCGTTCAGGCGTCGGCGGGACAGAGTCTCTACATCGGCGGCGCTGCCGGCGGCATAGGCACGGCGGTCATCCAATTGGCGCAGCATGCGGGGGTCGACGTCATCGCCAGTGCGAGCACCGCCGTCAAGTGCGACTACCTCCGCGGCCTGGGCGTGGAGAAGGTGTTCAACTACAAGGATGAGGATGACGTGGAGGCGGTCAAGCGCCTGTCGGGAGGCCGTGGCGTCGACTACGTGTACGACCAGGTGGCCGGTCCGGCCTTCTGCCGACAGTTCGACATGCTGGCCACCTACGGCCAGATCATCCTCTACAACTACCTGGGTGGCTATCCGGAGGACAAGGAGATCATCCACCAGCTCCAGACCAAGTGCGAAGGGTGCTACGGCATCCGGTACTTCTCGATCCACGTGCACGACACCGACCCTGCGGGCTTTCGCAAAGTGAAGGAGGCGGTCCTTGGGCTGATGGCGTCCGGGGCTTTCACGCCTCCCATCTACCGGGTGCTGCCTCTTTCAGAGGCACGCCGGGCGCACGAGATGATCGAGTCGGGAGAGGTCCTCGGAAAAGTGGTGCTGCACCCCGAGCCCTAGAGTTGGCCCCACCGGCCAAGCAGGGCGGCGCCTTCCCGCTCTTCCTCGGCGTAGATGCTGACGACGGGCGACTGCATCTCGCTCCGCGACTGGATGGAGATCTCGGGCGGACTGCTCATCGTGCGCCAGAGACAGGTGTCCTTCTTCAGGTACTTGAGCTTCACCTCGGGCGTGCAGTCGGCAACAGTGCAGCCGTGGCAATGGCCCGGCTCCTGGTTGACCGGCGCCCGCTTGCGGGGCTTGAATCCATGGTCGATCCTCACCTGCGCCTGCAGCAACAACTCCTGGACGTTGCCACTCACTGAGATGCGGAACTCGGGCATATGCTCGGGCTCGTCGTAGCTGAAGACTCCCGACCGCCATTGCGTGAGCTCGAACATCCGAGCGACGATCAGGCTTCTCATGGCCTTCTGGACGATGGCCTCGCTGACGTACCCCTTCTCCACCAGGCGCTGCCCCAGAGGTGCGCGGTTCTCGCCGTTGTCGCGCCCGGCCGCCTCTTCCATGAGGACCGCAGCCAGATGCGGCTCGGTCAACACTCCGTGTTTGAGCAGGAAGACCCCCAGCCTGTCGTCGGTCACGGGCAGCGAGATTGCCTCCAGGCGTCCCCTGACCAGGTAGATGTGGCCGTGCTCCTCGTAATCCCGGATCTCGACGATGCCGGTGGCTGAGTTCTGGGCGAGAAACTGCAGAACACTTGCCAGATCGAACCTTTCGATGGAGCCGTGCAGGATCATGACCGTCTCTTTCCTCGTAGCCACCGTCCCTGATATCGGCAATACCCGGCCGGTGGCTTAACCCTGCGGTGAGCCGGCATATGGGATAAGCGCGTGCGGGCGGTAAGAAAGGGGCCGCCTCTCACGAGGCGGCCCCCTCACGTCCGGATGCGCCGACGTCTTTCTTACATGGGCACAACCATGATAGTGATGTAGCCCACGTAGTCCCGATCCGGCTGTATGGCCGTTTCCACTGCGGGGCCGGGACCTTCGAAGTCGGTGTCAACAGTCATCACCAGCTTGTAACCGGGCCGTGCCAGCAGCGCGGACGCCTCGTCGAGAACCAGTTTCGTCAGATATGAGGTGCCGGTAACGATCCACTTCGATGCGCCGAGTTCGACGCAGACCCCGTTGTTGATAGCTTGGCGCGCAGTATTGGTCACCTCGCCCAGCAGTCGGTAATCCTCGGGGCCGATCTCCTTCTGGCTATGGTGCGCCTCAGAAGCGGTGATGACGCCGCTGATACTGGAGTTGTTGAACTCAAGCCACATGTTCCTACCGGTCGGTTCGGAGCCGCCGGGAGGCGGGTCACCCGCTTCGGCAGGGGACGGACCTCCGCCTCCGGGCGGGGGCCCCATAGCGGCGACCGACGTGATGGAGTTGTAGAAGTTGCCCTTCAGAACGATGCTGGAGAACACTGCCTCCGCCGCGCCGTCTCTACTGTTCAGGTCCCAGCTCTCGATCTTGGCCGGAGGGAAGTCCGGCTCGACGTAGGTCTTCGTGTTCTGCATTGTGGCGAAATCCGGTCCGGGATCGTCGTCGTCCATGACCTGCATAAGGATGCCGTTCGCAGGGTTGAGCTTCGCGCCTTTGGAACCGTCGACCGTAATCGAGATCGCCTGTCCCTTGTCGAGGAAGACGGCTTCCTTGGTGTTGAAGACCGTGCCTCCGCCGATGTCCAGCGTTCCACCACCGTGCCACATGATGCCGAAGCGCTTGGAGTTGACAACGGTCGGCCTGCTGGGGATGCCGTTCAGTTCGCCGCGGGCGAGACCGAGGCCGAGCCTACTGTTCAGGGCGGCTACAGCGGCCCTGGTGCTATCGCCGAAATAAAGGGAGCTGCCGCGGCTGATGGTGGCGTAAGAGGCGACATTGAATGTGCAACCGAGGAAGTTCTCGGTCGCATCCCCGATGCCATACGAGCCGTAGCCGTCCTTCCCTGTGATCTCGATCGTGCTGTTGATGGCGGTGAGGGTGGGCGTGGTGCAACCGTCGGTGGAGAGCACGCCCCAACCCTGCGACTTGATGGTGGAGTTGATGTAGCTGGCCTTGGTGTTGGTGCCGAGCAGGTTGGTGGCCCGCACGTTGCCGGACAGGCTCAGCATCCAGGGTACCGACCTCATCTGGGCGGTGTCGATGGTGGGGATGTAGTCAGACGGAAGGGTGCCGTTCTTGGTCTCGATGTACGAGTTCTTCACCACCACGTTGGAGCCGCCTTCGGCAACGACGCCCGCGCGTGCGACGCCCTGGGTGATGATGCTGGCGTGATCAATGACGGCTGTAGTGTTCTCGCCGTTCACGACGATGCCCGCTCCATAACCGGTGAAATCGCTACGGCCGTTGCCGCTGAGGCGGATTTTGGCGTTCTTGATGTTCCAGGCGCCCCCCGCCACGAAGATACCGTCGAAGTTCTCACCCTTGGAGGTGACGTTCACGTTCTTGATCGACATGCCCGTCGGCGTGGGTCCCAAAGCGGCCGCCAAGACCGACTTGCTCCCCACCACTCCCGTCGAATCGAGATACAGCGCCTGGCGGAACGGGAAGAGGAAGGAGGCTGGCGCAGGTCCAGGCGGTCCCGCTGGCACGTAGCTGAAGATGTTCTCATCGGTGATGGTCAGCAACGCGTTGACGTAGAGCCCGGGTTTCGAGAGAAGCGTGGCGGTACCGTACGTGCTTTCGAGCACCCCGCCCATCTCCACGCCGTTCACGGTCAAGGTGACCGCCTTCTTCTCGGGCGCGACGATCCAACCGCCCGGTTTGATGACGAGTTTGTGCACAAGAGTGGTCTCCGACACTTCATACGGCGAGTTGGAGGAATCCACCAGCAACACGGATACTTGCGGCGGAGCCGCTGACGCGGCCGGCGCCAGCACGAGCATCAGGACCACCACGGTGACAACAGATGTGAGCAGGGCTATGAGACGGCGCTTTCTTCTCATACTAGTCTCCCCGGTGTAATGGGGCGGCCGAGCGGCCGCCGGCGGATAGTGTCCAACACGAGAGCTGACATCATTCTGTCGACTCCCCACCCCCTTTCGTAGCAGTTCCGCCCTATCCAGTTGTACCGCTCGGGCAGCAGAAGGTCAATAGGCTAGTTCCTTTGTCCAATATTACGAAGGAGCCGGCCTCACGGCCTGGGGACAGCCTGGGGGAACGTCAAGGTCAGGGCTGCTGGTCGGACCGGGTCGCCCGGACAGACCGGCGGCCCTTCTCGAGCGTACCCGCGACGAGAAAGCCCGCCAGCATGAGCGCCGCTCCGACCATCTCGGCCGGATAGAGGCCGGTGGTGTCACCCAGTCTGGCCCGGGAACCGATGAAGGCGAGAACGCCTGCCCCCGCAGCGATAAGGATGTTGGCCCACATCCGGTACGCGAACTCACGCCGCCTGAAGAACCGGAAGACCGAGTAGAGGGCTCCGCCGAACAAGAAGATCGATCCGGTAATGTTGAGTGGTAGCGACATCACCCGGGGGAACGACAGACTGGGACCGAGCGCCTGCCCCCCGACGGTGATGCCGGGGACAAGCCTGCCGGTTTCGAGAGGGTGAGTGAAGGTCCCAACGAGAAAGACCACCATGCACACGACGACGAACCCCAGATACGCATGCCCCCAGAGCCTCCTGCGCGCGATCAGGTACAGGGTCCCGAGACCGAGAAAACCCACCAATGACGCCGCCAGGACGATGTAGACACGGTAGACGGTCGGGGCCCAGGCCTGTGAATATTCCGACCACGCCTCCATCGCTGCTGCTATGGTGTAGATGCCCATGCCGGCCGACCAGGCGGCCTGATGGCGCCGCCGGCGCCGCTGCCACTGCCAGACCAGGAGCCCGGTGAAGGCCGCCCCGATACACGCCGTAGCGAAAGGCCAGGCCCAGTTTGACCAGAATTCTTCGCCCATCTTCTCCCCGATCTTCGGGTATCCGCGTTCTCATATCGTATCGCCCGTGAACTGCAGGCTGTGCGAGAGATGCAACAACTTCCCGACATGCTGGCCGAGTTCTCAAGTCTGGCCCGAGGGGTGTGCGGTCGCCGGGTGGCCCTGTTCCTCGATCTCGACGGCACTCTCGCGCCCATCGAGGCAAGGCCCGAGCTCGTTGAGCTTCCGGAGCCGACGCGGGCGCTGCTCGAGGATCTAGCTCGCTTGTGCCCGGTAGCGGTCGTCTCCGGTCGGGGCCTGGACGATCTGCGGGACAAGGTCGAGGTGCGCTCCCTCTATTACGTGGCCGATCACGGTTTTCAGATACGGGGTCCGGTCCGGAATCGCCTCGAGCTCGAGGTCGGCCGTGAGTACCGTCCGCAGCTCGAACAGGCCGCGATGGCTCTGCGACGACCGCTGGAAACGATCGAAGGAGCGCTCGTCGAAGAGAAGGGGCTGTCTCTTTCGGTTCACTACCGCCTGGTGCCCGAAGCCCGTCGCCAAGCGGTGTTCCGCGTCGTGGCGGACGTTGCCGAACGTTTCCCCGTCCTGAAAGTGACCGAAGGCAAGCTCGTCTACGAGTTCCGTCCGCCGGGTGACTGGAACAAGGGCAAGGCGCTTTTGTGGGTCATGGAACGGCTCGGACTGGATCGGCCGGGTGTGTCTGCGACCGAGCGCAGCGAGCAGAAGCCAGGCTTTCCCATCGCTATGGGCGATGACGTGACCGATGAGGACATGTTCGCAGTAGTCGAAGACTGGGGAGTGGGCGTACTCGTCGGCGATCCCGGACGGCCCACGAGCGCACGCTATCGTGTGGCCGACCACCTCGAAGCCTCCCGCTTGTTGCGGGCGCTGCGCGATTTGCTTTCGTAGGTCCCGCCCCTCACTCGGCCGGCCAGTTCCGGGACCGATCGGCGCCGGAGCCATCGGATCCGCCTGAGGATTAGGAACCCGCGGCGCGGGTAGACAGGGGCTATGGTCGACTTCTACGTGAAAGACTGCGCCCTCGCCGTCGTGGCTACCGGACGCAAGGCTCAGACCTTGCGTGAGATGCGTGACATCCTCCGGGATGTCCATCCCTCATCGATCTACCACCATTTCTGGGGAACCCTGCTCAGGCCGCAATTCGCCGAGCGCGAGTACAACAACGATTTTGCCTCCTGGTGCCACCGCAGCCTCCACGATGACCCCACCGCCGAGCGCCTGGCGGTGATCGACCCGGCCGATTTCGGCGATCTCGAGGAACTGCGGGAGGAACTTCTGGATGTCATCGAGGAGCGGCTGGACGAAGTCCGGGAACCACTATTCGCTCGAGCCGACGACCAGTTCAACTTCTCCCGCTCGGTCACGGTGGTCTTCGACACACATCGCCGCGTCAAGCATCCCGCCGAACTGGTCTCCGTAGTTCCCACACTGTCCGTTGGCAGCATCTTCTACCATTTCGTGGACTCGCGGCGCCGCGATCCCCTGGCCATTGACGACTTCCGGTCGTGGCTCTCCGGGCTCGGGCCCGAATACGACGCGCTCAACGCCGACCTTGCGGAGGTCGACCCCTATTTCGAGTCGCTCTACACCCTGCGGACCCGACTGGCGGAGACCTTCGCGCGCCATCTGAGCTCCAAGGGGGCGAGGGCCGCCCGCAGGGCAGTTCGGCGCGCGAACGAGGTCACGGCGCTATCTCCCGGCGCCTCTCTGCTCGAACGCTATGCGGCCGAAGCCGGCCTCGATGCGGTGGACCAGCTCCGGCAAATCGCCGCCCAGCTATCCGGGCTTCGGGTGGTCCATGTCAACTCCACCCCACGCGGAGGAGGCGTCGCCGAGATCCTCAACTGGATGATCCCGTTGATGCGCGAACTGGGGATGGACGCGAGCTGGGAAGTCCTCGAGGTACCAAACCCAGAGTTCTTCACTGCCACCAAATCGTTCCACAACGCGCTTCAGGGAAGCACCCTGGGAGTCCCGCAGAATCTCTTGGACGTATACGAAGAGGTCAATGCCCACAACGCCGATCGCCTGCGACCTATACTGGAACCGGCGGACATCGTCTTCATCCACGACCCGCAGCCGGTGCCGCTGCTCAGCATGTGTCCCGAGCGCCGGGGAAAATGGATCTGGCGTTGCCACATCGACGTGAGCCATCCCAACCGAAGTGTCTGGCGATACCTGCGCCGCTTTGTGACGCCCTACGACGCCAGCATCTTCTCTTTGGACGATTTCGCCCAACCGATGCCACATCAGGTGTTCCTCATCCCACCGAGCATCGACCCGCTCAGCGATAAGAACATACCCCTTCCCGAGGATGAAGTGAGGCGGGTGGTGTCGGATTTCGGCATCGACCCGAGCAGACCCATGATGCTCCAGGTGTCGCGGTTCGATCGTTTCAAGGACCCTCTCGGCGTGATCCGGGCCTACAAGCTGGCAACGCGGTTCGTGCCCAGTCTGCAACTCGTCCTTGCCGGCGGTGGGGCGGTTGACGACCCGGAAGGATCGGTGGTTCTGGAGGAGGTCCGGCAGATGGCCGGAGACGACCCCGATATCCACGTGCTTTCGTCTCCCCACTTCACAGACCGGATCATCAATGCCCTCCAGAGCGGAGCCGACATCGTGCTGCAGAAGTCACTGCGCGAGGGTTTCGGTCTGACTGTCACCGAAGCCATGTGGAAAGGTAAGCCGGTCGTAGGAGGGAACACCGGGGGGATCCGCCTCCAACTCCTCAACCATCGCACGGGGTTCCTCGTGGACACTCCCGAGGGAGCGGCCATGCGCTGTCGCTACCTGCTTTTCGAGCGAGATCGCATGCAGGAGATGGGCAAGAACGCCCGGGAACTCGTACGCCAGAACTTCCTGACCACCCGTCAGCTCCGCGAGTACCTCACGTTGATGGTGGTCCTCTTGCACGGGAACGTCGATCGCATAGAGCTCGCATAGCGGGAGCGGGCCCAAGGGCCCGCGGAGAGAAAGGGTGGCATGGCGACCGTCCCCCCGAACCGGCGGCTCATCGTCGTATCGAACCGGCTCCCGTACGTCCTTGAGCACGAGAGCGGAGGCGGATGGGCTTTGCAGCCCGGATCCGGGGGGCTGGTGACAGCCCTGCTGCCCGTTCTCCGCGACCGGGGAGGCATCTGGATCGGCTGGACAGGCACCACGGAGGACCCGCCCGGAATGAAAGAGCTCTTCCGAAGCGCCTCCCGGCAAGCGGGATATCTGCTCGAGCCGGTTTCACTCAGCACCGAAGAGGTCGAGGGCTACTACCACGGTTACTCGAATGAGACCATTTGGCCGCTCTTTCACGACCTGCTCTCCTCGGCTGTGTTCGATCCGAGCTACTGGCAGACTTATGCGAGCGTCAACCGGAAGTTCGCGGGAGCCCTCCTTTCGGCCTGCAGAGCCGACGATTTCGTCTGGATACACGACTACCAGCTCATGGATGTGGCCCGGCATGTCAGGGAGACAATCTGCCTGGCGGGTCTGGCGTTCTTCCTTCACGTCCCATTCCCCGCTCCCGACATCTTCATGAAGCTCCCGGAGCGCCAGACCCTGCTCACGTCCCTCCTCTCCTACGATCTCGTCGGCTTCCAGACCCAGCGCGACCGCCGCAACTTCATCCAGTGCGTGCGCACACTCGTGAACAATGCGCGGGTGCGCGTCGAGGACAACCTCCATGTCATCAGAACCGGAGACCGAGAAGCGCGAGTGGGTAGCTTCCCCATCGGCATCGACGCCGCGTCGTTCTCTACCCGCGCCGGCCTCCCTGCAGTCCAGAGCCGTTTGCACTCGATCGTGCGCCGCTTCGAAGGGCGTCAGATAGTCCTTGGTCTCGACCGTCTCGACTATACGAAGGGAATCGTCCAGCGTCTTCATGCGTTCGCCAACCTGTTGGAGCGCTACCCAGACGTCCGAGGCAGGATCCACCTGTTCCAGGTGGTCGTCCCCAGCCGGGTAGGCATACGCTCGTACGACGAACTCAAGGCGGAGATCGAACGGCTGGTCGGGGAGATCAACGGACGCTACTCGGAAGTGGATTGGCTTCCCGTGCACTACTTCTACCGGAGCTTGGACCAGACCGAGCTCCTGGCCTACTACATGGCGGCTGATATCGCCTTCGTGACGCCGCTCAAGGATGGGATGAATCTCGTGGCCAAGGAGTTCGCCGCGAGTCACACGGACGAGGAAGGAGTGCTCATCCTCAGTCAGTTCGCAGGCGCCGCCGCACAGTTGGGGCGCGCTGCGTTGGTGATCAACCCCTACGACATCGAGCAGACCGCCGACGCCCTCTACCAAGCCTTCTGCATGACCCCCGGCGAGCGTCTTTACCGGATGCGACGGCTGCGCCGCAGTGTTCGGAGCCACAACGTGTTCTGGTGGGTGGACTCCTTCATGCGGGCCGCCATGGATAGAGAGCTACGTGACTTCCCCGTGCTCGAGGAGTACATCCCCGAACATCACGGGAGACGATGAGGCCGGCAGAAGGAAGGGCTCCCGAAGAGGGGGACCGCCTCTTCCAGGGGCGGTCCCCGATCGTTGCGTGCCGGAACCCTCGCACAGTGGCGCCCGCCTGCGCAGCCGCCCAGGCGACCGATCCGGCTAGGTCGACGTCGTCGAGCCTCCACCCGCGCTGGAACCGGCGGGCGCGAGGATGATCTGGCCGCGGATCTCCCCGTTCGGGTGAGCCGTAGTCTCGACGTTCACGTATGCGCCGCCCTGCAGCACTACCCCGATCAGGTCTGTGAACGACTTGCCCTTGTAGGGACCGGTGAGATCGCTCTGCATTATCGGCCCCTCTGCCAGGACTCCGCTGAAGCTGCCGGTTTTCGTCGGGCCGGTGTAGAGCGGGTAGATGACCTCGCCGTTCTGGCCCATGGCTCCCACGCGGATGTCGGCCGCTGTGACGTCCTGGATATCCTTCACTTCCAGCTTGTACGTGACCTGCAGGCCCGGCGGAAGACCGGCCGCTCCGGTGCTGCCCGTTGCGGAGGCGCTCGAACCGCTCCCGGAACTCATGGAGATGGTGAGCGTGAACGTCCCGCTGGCCTGAGTGCTGACCGGGGGAACCTCCTGATCTCCGGTCAGCTGCACCGCGATCTGGCTCGGGACGCCGCCGGTGCCGATCCCAGTGCTGCTTGTCGCCGCGGCGGCCGTCGTCGAGGTGGAACTGCTGCCCAGCGTGGTCGTGCTGGCGGCCGTCGTTGCGGTCGAGCTGCTGGTGGAACTCGACCCTCCTCCGCAGCCGGTCACCACGACCGCGAGGACCGCCAAGGCCAAGAGCGGCAAGAGCAGTGCCGTAGTCTTCTTCACGTCGAACCTCCCCTGTCTCAGCTGCGTGGGTGTCGGGGAGTAGCTACCCAGCAAAGGTCCCGAGCATGCGGGCGCGCCCGGATCGGGAGCTGAGTCGCGCCTCCGCGCTCCCGGCCCTCGAGCCGGGAGCGCGGAGGCCGAATCCTACTTCTTGCGCAGGATGCGACCGGTGAAGGCCAGCACCGCGGTGAAGACGCCGAGGCCGGTCAGCACCAACTTCGTGACGTCCAGCACGGGTCTGACCGAGACCCCGTCGGGGCCGATGACAATTGCGGCCACGGGACGGCCCATCGAGCCTCCGCCACCGCCGCCTCCCCCGCCGCCTCCGTTCTGGGAGGACGACTCATCAACGTCTTTCGAAACCGAGCCAGTCTCGGCGGATTCGCCCGGTCGGCCGGCGGCCCTCCCTCTCGCCGGCCTCGGTCCGCGACCGAAGCCCATGCCCGACCCCAATCCTCCTCCGCTCGCGATCTCAGCCGCCGGGATTACGGTGTAACCGCCTCCGGTGACTGGTGGACCAAACACCCGAGACGCGTCCGCCCCGTGCAGCAACTGCTGCAGGGCCCGCGCCCGGGCCTCGGCTTCCTGCCGGACACTCTCCATGACGTCGTCGAGCGTGTCGCTCATGACCGCTCCTTTCGCTTTCTGGCCTGGCTCCTCACCTGCATCACGACGAGCAACGCGATCAGGACGATCGCCGTTTGCAGGCACCTCGTGACATCGACAATCCGGGTACGATGCGTGTTTTTCCCAGAGGACACCTCCACTGCGACCGGCCAACTCCAGCTGACGATTCCCCGGTTGGGACCGACCGGCCTCGAGGTGCGTCCGGCCGAGCCGCCTCCGAAGATGACGGACCGCGCGATGGGGGTGACCGTCACGACCCCGTCGGTCCACTCCGGACCACGTGCGGTCTCGACCCTCACGAGTCGACCCAGGCTCCCTCGCACACTGCTCACGCCATCACACTTTCGAGTCGCTTCCGCTCCCTCTGGGGAAAGGGTACTATCGAGTCCTCCACAAACCCACCCTTGTCCCATGGTCTGCCCACGAAAGGAAAGTTCCATGCAGGCGCAAGTGAGCTTCCCCAGTCCGACCCGCATCCAGGCATGCAGCAAAGGGCTCACGGTGGAGGTCGGCCCTCCGCCCGATCGCGGAGGCGATCCGGAGGCCTACGGGCCATTCGACATCCTCCTCTGCTCCCTGGCCACCTGTACAGGCTTCCAGGTTCTCGAGTTCCTGAAGGAGCGCGGGTTCGAGACTGCCGACGCCGGCGTGCGGATCACTGCGGACCGCGGTGAAGACTCCCACCTCCTGGAACGGATCGACATCGAGATCTCGGTGCCGGCGGACTTCCCGACAAAATACAGGGAGGCCGTCATCAGAGCCGCCGGGCTCTGCTTCATCAAGCAGCAGCTCGGGCAGAAACCGGAGATAACCACGATGGTAGTGGCGGTCTGACATGGACGTGAGCACAGCCCTCCAGGCTCGAAGGACCGTACGAGCCTTCCTACCCCGGCCGGTCCACCGCGCCACCCTGGAGACTATTCTTGAGGATGCCCTTCGCGCCCCTTCCTGGGCAAACACTCAGCCCTGGGAGGTCTTCGTGGCCGCTGGAGAGGCACTGGAGCGCGTAAGGCGGATCTGGGAGGAGCGCACGATCGCCAGGATCGCGTCCAACCCGGATGTGCCTTTCCCGGGGGCCTGGCCGGCCGAGTGCCGGACGCGTACCAAACAGTTGACTGAGGGAAGGGCGGAGAGCCAGGGCACCAGCCCAGACGATCCAGCCTTCCATCATGAGTTTCACATGGCCAACCGCCGCTTCTTCGACGCCCCCTGCGTCGTGTACTTGTGCATGGATCAGACTCTCGGTTCCTGGTCCATGTTCGATCTGGGAGCCATGTGCCAGAGCATATGCTTGGCCGCCCAGGGCCACGGAGTCGACTCCGCCATAGCGATCAACCTCGTGGTCTATCCCGACGTACTGCGGGACGAGCTCGCCATCCCCCGGGAGTTGCTGATCGTCATCGGCATAGCCCTGGGCTACGCCGACCCGCAAGGACCGGAGGAATCGTTCCGAAGCGAACGGCGTCCACTCGCTGAGGCGGTACGGTTCGTCGATGTTTCGTGACGGTCGCCCTCCAACGGGAGGCGTTCCCAGATAGAGGAGGTCCTCGTGGGGAGATTGGCAGGCAAGACTGCGGTGGTGACCGGTGCCGCCTCGGGCATAGGACTGGCGGCGGTCACGCTGTTCGCGGCCGAGGGTGCGAACGTGTTGGCAATCGACCGGGAGGCGACTGCGCTCGCGGACGCCGTCGCCGCGCTCGGCCCGAGCGTGGCGGCCTTTCCCGCAGATGTCACCGATGAGGCGGCGCTCGCGGCTGCCATGGCCGAAGCCGCGAAGCGCTTCGGCGGCATCGACGTGGTCGTTCCCAACGCCGGTATCTTCGGGCAGCACGCTCATATCAGGGACTGCCCTATCGACTCCCTGAACCAGGTGCTCCAGATCAATGTGAGCGGTGTGGTGGCCACGATGAAACACGCCATCCCGTATCTCGTCTTGCGGGGCGGAGGCGCCATCGTCATCACATCATCCGTCGGCGCCCTAGTCGGCAATCCGGGCAGCGTGGCCTATGCGGCCAGCAAGCACGCTCTCACCGCGGTGATGAAGGTGGCCGCCATCGAACTTGCCCCGTACAAGATCCGTGTCAACACGGTCAATCCCGGTCTGGTCGATACGCCGATGCTGCACTCGATCGAGACCGACCTCGCCCCCGGCGACCCCGACAAGGGACGAGCGATCCTGCAGGACGCCACCCTCCTCAAGCGCTATGTGGCTCCCTCGGAAGTGGCTGAACTGATGCTGTTCCTGGCCGCCGATACCGGCGGCTTCTGCACCGGCGCCATGTACCTCATAGACGGCGGGATGCAGTACTTCGTCCAGCACTGAAGACACCCAGCGGCGATCCAGGCACGTGGAGAAGGCGATGAATACAATAGACCCGGCCCGCTTCGATCCGCTCGCCTATCCGCTCGACCCTGCCTGGTTCGAGCGTCCGGACGGCATCCATGGGGTCTCACATACCCGCCGGGTGCTCATTCACGCGCAGGCGATAGCCGTAGCCAGGGACATCGACCCCGACTGGTTCGTGTCGTTGGTCCTAGCGGTTGCCTGGCACGACATCGGCCGCACGCACGACGGCAGGGAACCGGAGCACGGACCGAACAGCGCGGAGAAGGTGCGAAGGCTGGGGCTGGGGTCCGGCGTTGAGGCGGAGACGCTCGCCCGGACGCTGTTTGCGATCGAGTGGCATTCGGTCCCTGACCCCGTGGCCATCGACCGGGCGATCGCACTCGGCCCCCGACATCGACCGGAGGTGGGGACGCTGCTGCGGATCCTCTGGCTCCTCAAGGACGCCGACGGTCTGGACCGCGTGCGAATCTCCGATCTCGATCCCGGGCAGCTCCGCTACCACGAGTCCCTGGGGCTCGTCGAGCGGGCGCATCAACTGCTGGAGCAGATGCCCTGAACCCAAGGAAGGAGACGAGATGCCTCAGCCCACAGCTCCGAACCCGGCCGGCGAGCCGGCATCCGCTCGGGAAATCGTCGTTGCGTTCTACGAGGCCGCCCTCAACGAGAAGGACGTGGAGAAGGCCAAACGATACCTCGGCGACACCTACATCCAGCACAACCCCCGGGTGCCGGACGGTCCGGAGGGGTTGTTCCGCTTCATCCGCTTCCGTCGGGAACGGTATCCGAACGCTCGGAACGAGGTGAAGCGAGTCATAGCCGAGGCGGACCTGGTGGCCCTGCACGTGCATTCGGTCGTGATCCCCGGGACGCCGGGCCGCCGGATTGTAGACATCTTCCGAGTGCAAGACGGCAAGGTAGTGGAGCACTGGGACGTGATCCAGGAGATACCGCTCGAACTGTTCCCCCCAATCAACGACAACGGGCTGTTCTAACGGCGGACATAGAAACGCGAGTCCTCACCGACTTCGCATCTCTTCCATCTTCAGCTCCACATCCCGATGTCTCGCTGTACTCCGCGGCGTCTTACTCCCGCGTTTTCTCCGCATCGGGCTTCCGTGGATTCCTCCGGAAGCGCGCAAGCCTGAGGGCTCGCTGCCACTGATATTCCCTCCCCGAAGGATGATAAACCTGCAGGAGGTCGTCTGCGGCCGCCGGTTCCAGCCCGGCTAGATCACCACCCGCACCGATACTCCCGCCTCTTCGAAGGCACTGCGCAACTCCTCGGCGGCCGCCCGGAAGAATGGTTCGGTTTGATAGTCCTGCAAGCCATGGGCCCGGTAGACCCACGACCCATAGCCGTAGTTCATCCGGTCGATCAGGACATGGTCGACCTTTCCGGAGAGGAGCCGGGGAAGATCCTCGGCGCCGGGAAGGAGAGGCGCGATCATGGCGAAGGTCTTCACACCGGCCCGATGCAATCGCCCGAGGGCCTCGATGCGTCGGGAGATCGGCGGAGCCTTCGGCTCGAACCATCGCCTGACCTGCTCGTCGGCGGTGGTTACACTCAGGCCCACCTCCCCATCGGCGGCCAGGGCCAGAACATCGAGATCGCGAACCACCAAGGGAGAGCGGGTCTGAATCACCAACGGCCAACCGGCGTCCACGATGATCTGCACACACTGTCGGGTCAGCCGAAGACGGGCTTCGAGGGGTTGATACGGGTCGCAGACGCCGCTCATCCACACCGTGCCCGGTTTCTTGCGCTGGATCTCTTTGGAGAGAAGCGCCGGCGCGTTGATCTTGGCGTCTACGAACTCCCCCCAGGCCTCCCGGTGCCCGGTGAACCTCCTCATGAAGCGGGCGTAGCAGTAATTGCAGGAGTGCTCGCAGCCGGTGTAGGGATTCACCGTGTAGTCGAAGATCTTCGAGACATTGAGGACGGAGCGCGCCTCGACCTCCCGGACGATCATGGCGTAGAGTGGAGGCCCGGATCCTGCGGCGCCCGCGTATCTCTCTTGCGCTCGCGATACCGCTTGGCTTTCGCCCTGTTGCCGCACCCGGCCATATCGCACCACCGACGGCTGCCATTCTTCGAGAGATCGAAGAACAGCCACCCGCAGGGATCACCGGCACATTCGCGGACCTGAGGCAACCGGCCCGACATGAGCAATTCCGTGGCGCTCCTGGCCACGGGCCACAAGAATCCGGTGAGCTCCTGCTCCAGCCCCGACCAGACCCACCGGAACCGCGGAGGACCGTCCTGCCCCTCCCCCGGGTCGACCGCCAATCGAAGGTGACTCGAGCCCTCCTCCACTTCCCGGTCGAGCACCGAGAGATCGGCCGCTGCGGGCATCTGTCTGTGCGCGACCGAAGCCAACACCCGATATATCGCTTCCCGTACGGAGATCACGCGCTCGAGGGCCGCAGCCTCGGCGGCCGGCTGGCGGGCTGCCCTCTCGACGAGAGCCTTCGCCTGATCCTCGGCCAGGACGCCGTGCTCCTGGGCCCAGACCACAGCCCGACCATAGCTCGTGAGGCTTTCTATCGGCTCCGGACCGGCGTGCCACTCAGCTGTGTTCGCAAAATCTACGGCGAGATCGTCAGACACAGAAGTAACTCCCAACAAACACTTGACAGGTTACTGCGCTTTTCCTACTATGTAACTATCTTACACCGTTTTGCCAGTTACCGACTGGAGGCCCGGCGATGATGGAGCACATGATACTCGCGGAAACTTTCGACACGCGCCGGAGAGAGTGGCTCGCGCTCGGCGATGTGACCGGTCGGCGGCAACGGGGTGCAGACGAGACGGACCCCCTGAAACGGGGACATCTTCTCGGCCTACTCGCCCTCTCCCGCAGGCGCCGGGATCAGGGTAACCGCCACCCGGAGATGATCGGAGGCGAGTCCTCCGAAGGTCTGCGAGTCGAAGCCCGAGAGTCCTTTGCTCGCGAACACGTGGTCGATCCGCTGGTCGGGAGCCCACGAGGGGTAGGTGGGCAGTGGATCGGGGTGAATGACAACGTCCGAGTAGACGTTGCGGATGGTCTTGGGGGCAAGCTCCTTCTCGCTGCGGAGAG